>SZPB01000153.1 GCA_030263535.1 Cytophagia bacterium CHB2 | reverse complement strand
GGGTGAGTATGTTTTGTGGGAAAAGGAAGAAAAGGAGAGCGGACTTTCCAGTCCGTTGGGGTAATAAGAGTGATAGAACTGAATTAAATCGTCCGGGTTGGAAAACCCGCGCTCCCGTTTCAAAAATGGCCGCGCGTATGATTTGAATCCATTTCGAAAATAATCCAATATGCCCAGCCAGACCAAAACCCCCTCCCGCATGAGCGACGCCGCCGTGCAATCCAAAACCGGCAAAACCTGGAGCGAGTGGTTCAAGCTGCTCGACAAAGCCGGCGCGAAGAAGATGAATCACAAAGAAATCGTGGCTTATTTGAAAGAGCATCACAATCCCGGGCCGTGGTGGCAGCAGATGATTACCGTGACTTATGAACAGGCGCGCGGCTTGCGCGAAAAATACGAGAAAGCCGGCGGTTTTTCTGCCAATGCCTCAAAAACCATCGCGGCGCCGTTGTCAAAACTCTACGAGGCCTGGAGCAACACCAAGCAACGCAATCGCTGGCTCGGCGAGAAAGGCGTTGTTCTGCGCTCGACGACGCCGGAGAAGTCGATGCGCCTGGCCTGGAGCGACGGCAAAAGCAATGTGTTGATAAATTTCTACGCCAAAGGCGAGAGCAAAAGCCAGGTGGCGGTAGAGCATGAAAAGCTGGCAAACGCCAATGCCGTAGTGAAAATGAAAACGTTCTGGGGCGGGAAGTTGGATCAACTCAAAGAAAGGTTGGAAGCTTAAAATCGATCGGGGTTGCCAACTGATAAAAGCTGCCAACTGATTTTCATGCAAAAATAGTTGATCCGTTGGCAGCAGTTATCCGTTGGGATTTTAGCATGAGAGAATCTCTCAAGAAGAAATCAGAGCAGTGTCATTCCGTCGGTGCTTTTTAAACTAACGCATCGCGCCTGAAGGCGCTACTACAAACCACCACAAACTACTCCGCATACATCTCTTCCAGCAGCTTCTTGTATTTCTCCGTCACCACTTTCCGCTTGATTTTGAGCGTGGGCGTCAGCTCGCCGCCGGCGATGGTGAAATCTTTCGGCACAATGCGCACGCGCTTGACGCTTTCGAATGAGGCAAGCTGCTTATTCTTGTCCATTACTTCCGATTCGATGAGTTGCTGCACTTTGGGATGCGCCGCCAAGTCCTCGCTGCTTTTGAAATCGATGCCTTGCGCGCGCGCCCACGGCTCAAGATATTCCAGATTCAGCGTCACCAGCGCGGTGACAAATTTCTGGCGATCGCCCACCGCCACCACCTGGCTGATGTAGCGCGAGGTGCGTAAAATGCGCTCGATGCGCTGCGGCGCGACATTCTTGCCGCCGGCGGTGATGATCAAATCTTTTTTGCGATCCGTAATTTTCAGAAAACCTTCCGCGTCAATCTCTCCGATATCGCCGGTGTGCTGCCACCCGTCGTCATCAATCGCCTCGGCCGTGGCCTCAGGACTTTTGTAATAACCTTTCATCACATTAGGCCCGCGATACATCACCTCGCCGTCTTCCGCCAGTTTCATCTCAATGCCCGGCCCCACCTGGCCGACCGTGCCGAATTTGTTGTTGTCATAACGATTGACATTGGTAAATGAGGTATTCTCCGTCATGCCGATGCCTTCGAGAATGAGCACGCCGCACGCGTGAAAGAATTCGGCGATGCTTTTGTTCAGCGGCGCCGCACCCGAAACCGACCATTTCAAACGCCCGCCAAAAGCGCCCTGGATTTTGTGCAGCACCAGCTTGTTGGCCAGGCCATGTTCCCAGCGCAACATCGCGGGAATCGGCTGGCGACGTTGTTGCAACTGGCTGACTTGGGTGCCCACGCCAAGAGCCCAGTTGAATAATTTCTCCTTGATGCCGCCGGCTTGCTGCACGGTGGAGGTGATTTTGGTATAAATTTTTTCATAGATGCGCGGCACACTCGCAATGTAATCCGGTTTGATTTCTTGCAGGTTTTCCGCCACTTTTTCGATGCTTTCGGCGAATGCGATGGTATGCGCCACGCGTACGCAAAAATAAACCACGATGCGCGCGAAAACATGCGCGAGCGGCAAAAACAGCAGCGTGGTCATTTCGCCCTTCAAATTCAGACACTGGCTGGCGGAATCCGAGGTAAAAACCAAATTGCGGTGCGTGAGCATCGCGCCCTTGGGCACGCCGGTGGTGCCGGAGGTGTAAACGATCGAGGCCAAATCATCCGGCGCGCAGCCGGCCGCGCGTTCTTGAAATTGTGCGTCGGTAATCGTCTCGCCTTTTTGCAGGAATTCTTCCCAGCTCAACACGCCGTTGGCCGGATCACTTTGGCCGTCGAAAATGATGAGGTGCCGCACGCGCGGAATTTCCCGGCGCACGGCTAGAATTTTCGCGAGTTGATCGCTATTTTCCACAAAAATGATCTCCGCATCGCTGTGATTGACGATGTAGGCGCAGTCCGGCGCGAGATTGGACGGATAGATGCCCACCGTCACGCCGCCGCAATTGGCAATGCCGAAATCGCATTGCACCCACTCCAGCCGGGTTTGACTCAGGATGTTGACTTTGTCGCCCTTCTTGACTTGCAACGCCATCAAGCTTTTTGAAATCTGCTGGCAGCGCGCTTCGTTTTCCGCCCAGGTGACGTCGCGCCATTGGCCCTCACGTTTGTAACGATAAGCCACTTTGTTCGCATTTTTTGTGCTGATGTCGTGGAACAACTCATGAATCGATTTGTGCATCATGCGACTCCCTCCGCCGGAAGTTTGGTTTGAAATGGACGAATGCTGGAGGTACTGCTCGTGCAGTCTCCCGGGCGTTTGCGGTTGAACGGTTTTGAATTTTTGGACATCGAGTTGAAAACGATAAAACGCCTCGGCCTCACGCGCGCGGCGGCGGTATTCTGCCGTTTCGAAATAGTGTGTGAGCCGCGGCGAGAGCGGCAGTATTTGCAGATCGGATTCCCAGCGAAATTTTTCCCGGGAAGGTAGACTTTGAATACAGCCCTGATCGACCGCCCAGGAGATGTCGGCCAGCGCATATCCGCCGAGATCGCGCGTCAGCGCCTTGAGCAAACCCTCGCGCTGTGGATCATAGAAATGAAAATCGTGCTGATAAAGATGGGCATTGTGATAATATTCTGGAAAATTTGTAACGCCTTCCAGGCCGAGGCGCTTGGCAAGATGAATGAGTAATTTGAGAATGCGCCGCGCCTGGCCTAATCCGGGATGCTGCTGGCCGGGCAGGATCGGACGATTGGGGCTAAACTCGGCATACGGGTTTTGCAGCAACAACCATTCGATGGCGAGCACGCCGGGCAAGTGAGCGCCGAACGGATCGTGCCGGCGCACGCGAGGCGACAAGGTGGTTTCGCGCACGCGAAATTCCGCCAGCAAATGCTCGGGCGCAACCTGGCGATGGTACAGCTTCAGCGACTGCAAGAATGCATCGATCGGCTCGATTTGCAGGAGGACTTCGTTGAGACCCTGCTCACGCAGCGCCGGCAGAAAACCGCTTTTTTCTAGGGCTGCAAGAACATTTTCTTCTGTGTAACGTCCCAGCCAAAGCGAGGAGCCTTGTTTCGCATCGAGCTGGCTGAAGAGATCGTCTTCATCGAGCAATGTCGGCTTGGGTGCGTGCATGTGTGGCCGAACGATAGCGAAATTCATTTGCAAAGTCAAGGCAGCCGGCGATGACTTCGCGAGCTGACAATGGAAGATGCAGTTGTCGAAACCTGCATGAAATCTCAGCATTCTGCAAATCCCTGCTTGACTTTTCAGGGAGAGTTGTCTATTCTAATTGCCCTGCAACAAAAAAGCATTCTCGATGTCTGATATGTGAAGTTGCTGTTGCATGATCGAGCCCTGTAGAACCTGAATAACGAAGGAGTAAAAATGCGATATTACTTCACGGTTGCAATTTATACGACAATGCTTTGTTTGTTGATCGCCGGCGTTCCAATTGTCTTGGCGCAAGATTGGCCGCAGTGGCGCGGCCCCAATCAAAATGGCGCCTCGACGGAAACCGGTTTGATTTCGAGTTGGTCGCTCGCGGGCGAAAATTTGGTTTGGAAGGCCGACTTTATCGGGCGCTCGACGCCGATTCTCATGAACGGCCGCGTTTATGTCATTGGCCGCGCGGGCGAAGGCCTAACGCGCCAGGAACAGGTCGCCTGCTTCGACGCGGGAACCGGCAAAATGCTGTGGGAGCATCGCTTCAACGTGTTTCAAACCACGGTGCCGTTCAACCGCGTGGGCTGGACGAGTCCGGCCGGCGATGTTGAAACCGGCAATGTTTATGTACACGGCGTGGGCGGCATGTTTATTTGTTATGATCGTGACGGCAAGATTTTGTGGTCGCGCTCGCTGACCGAAGAGTTTGGACGCTTTTCCGGCTATGGCGGCCGCACGCAAACGCCGGTAGTGGATGAAAATCTTGTCATCGTCAGCTTTCTCAACACCGGCTGGGGCGAGCAGGCGCCGATGGGTCATCGTTTCGTGGCGTTCGATAAGCGCACCGGTGAAGTCGTGTGGATGGCCGGGCTTCCCAATCGCCCGCTGGATACGAACTATTCCACACCCGCGATTGCGACCGTTAACGGCGTGCGCCTGCTTGTGGTCGGCGGCGGTGATGGCGCGGTGCATGCGTTGAAAGTGCGCACCGGCGAGCATGTGTGGCAATTCAAGCTCACCAAAACCGCGATCAATTCCGCCATTGTCATCGAGGGCAATCACGTTTTTGCGAGCCACAGCGAGGAAAATCTCGACAATGCCATCATGGGCCGCGTCGTGTGCATCGACGCCACCGGCGCGGGCGATGTCACGAAAACGCATGAAGTGTGGCGCGTTGATAATCTCGAAGCGGGCTATGCCTCGCCGGCGTTGCACGACGGCAAACTTTATTTAATCGACAATTCCGCCAATCTCTTTTGCCTGGAATCCGCCACCGGTAAAAAACTTTGGCAGCTCAAAATCGGCACGGTGGGCAAAGGCTCGCCGGTGGTGGCCGACGGCAAAATCTACGCCCCGGAACAGAACGGCGTGCTCTACATTCTGCAGCCCGGCGCAAACGATTGCGACACGCTCGACACCGAAAAACTGACCATGCCGGACGGCCGCTACGCCGAGCTATACGGCTCGCCCGCGATTGCCTATGGCAGAATTTATTTCACCGCGGAATCGGGACTCTATTGCCTCGGCGACAAGAATAAACCTTTTGCGTTTACGCCCACGCGCACACCGGCCTCAGCCCCGCAAGCCGCCCTAGGCGCTCCGGCGCATTTGCAAATTGTTCCTGCTGAAGTATTGGCGAAGCCCGGCGAGAAAATCAAATTCCGCGGCCGGGTGTTCGATGCGAAAGGGAATTTTATCCGCGAGGTAAAGGCCGACGGATGGTCACTGGCGAACGTATCCGGTAAATTCAATTCTGCGGGAGAACTGACGATCGACAAGAACAGCCGCAGCACCGCCGGCATCATCAAAGCTAGTTTTGAAAATCTTGAAGGCAAAGCGCGCGTGCGCGTCATTGCCGAAGCGCCGTGGAGTGAGGATTTTGAATCGAGTGAAATTGGCAAATATCCCTCATATTTCGTCGGCGCGAGCAACAAATTTTCCGTGCAAATGAAAGACAGCAACAAAGTTCTGGTCAAGCCGCCGGCCGCCGCAGGATTGAACCGTTCCGACATTTTTTTAGGCCCGCCCTCGATGAAGAACTACACCATCCAAGCTGACGTCATGGGCACGCGCAACCGCCGCCAAATGCCGGACATGGGTTTGATCGCGAACCGTTACACACTCGATTTGATGGGCGCGCTGCAACGGCTGCAAATTCGCGTGTGGGGCGCGGAATTGCTCAATTCCAAAACCATCGATTTTAAATTCGATCCGGAGGTTTGGTATACGATGAAACTGCGCGTCGATACTGCCGGCGGCAAGTCGATTGTGCAGGGCAAAGTTTGGCCGCGCGCTGAAGCCGAGCCGGAAGCCTGGACCATCACGATGGAAGATAACCTGCCCAATCCCGAAGGCAGCCCGGGTTTGTACGGTTATTCGCCGGTGGAAATTTATTACGACAACATTAGGATCACAAAGTCGCAATGAAAGAAACTTTTTTTAGCAAGAGCACAAATCAGGAGCGTGTCAATGAAATACCGTGTTATCATCGAGCAGGATGAGGACGGCATGTTCGTCGCGGAAGCGCCATCGCTGCCAGGTTGTATTTCACAAGGAACAACACGCCAGGAAGCGCTTGCGAATATTCATGAAGCGATTCAGGCTTATCTCGAGAGCTTGGAAAAGCATAATGACCCCGCGCCTTGAGTTTGTGAAATTGCTGTGAACGGGGATACTTTTCTGATGGCACTATTCATTCGTTTCAGGAGCAGACATGACTTTCAAAAGCATAATTCCGCAAAACAACTTTTCAAAGCTGCATGTGTTGATTGGCCTGTTGACGCTTTTGACCATTGCCTTTTATTCCACCGAACAGGCCATGTGGGGCGGCACGCCAACGCGCAACATGGTTTCTTTGGAAAAAAATTTGCCCACGAAATTCGATCCGGCCACGGGCTTGAACATCAAGTGGACGGCCGCGCTCGGCTCGCAAACCTATGGCAATCCCGTGATCGCGGGCGGAAAAGTTTTTGTGGGCACGAACAACCAGGGCTTGCGCAATCCCAAACAAGGCGGCGACCGCGGCGTGATGATGGCGTTTCGCGAAGCAGACGGCGAATTTCTCTGGCAGCATGCCAACCCCAAGCTGGCCTCGGGCCGGGTGAACGACTGGCCGCTGCAAGGCGTGTGCTCGAGTCCGTTCGTCGATGGCGACCGTCTGTATTATGTTTCGAATCGCTGCGAAGTAGTTTGCCTCGATGTCAACGGTTTTCGTGACGGCAAAAATAATGGCGCATTCACCTCTGAAACCGATACCAGCAGCATCGATGCGGATATTATTTGGAAGTATGATATGATCGCAGAGCTGGACGTTTTTCCGCATAATCTCGCGGTTTGCTCGCCGATTGCGGTGGGCGATTTGCTGTTCATCGTCACCGCCAATGGCGTTGACGAAGGCCACATTCACATTCCCTCGCCGCAGGCGCCAAGCTTTATCGCCATCAACAAGAACACCGGCGAATTGGTGTGGGAAGACGCCTCGCCGGGCGGAAATATCATGCACGGCCAATGGTCGAATCCCGCGTATGCTGTGATCAAAGGTGTGCCGCAAGTGATTTTTCCCGGCGGCGACGGCTTGATTTATTCGTTCGAGCCGGAAACCGGCAAGCTGATTTGGAAATTCGACGGCAATCCGCCGGATGCGGTTTATGAATTGGGCGGCTCGGGCACGAAAAACGATTTCATCGCTACACCGGTGATTTATGACAACAAAGTTTATATCGGCCTGGGCCAGGATCCCGAGCACGGCGAAGGCATCAGCCATTTCTATGCGATCGATGCGACGCAAAAAGGCGATGTCACCAAAACGGCGGTAGTGTGGCATCGCGGGTATAAAGATTTCAACCGGACGATGTCCACGGCAGCGATTGCCGATGGTTTGCTTTACGTCGCCGACTTGAGCGGATTCGTGTATTGTTTTGACGCGCTCACCGGCGAGTTGTATTGGACGTATGACACCTACGCCGCGATTTGGGGCTCGCCCTACGTGGCCGACGGCAAAGTTTACATCGGCGATGAGGACGGCGACCTGGCGGTATTGAAAACCGGCAAGCAAATGGAGTTGCTTTACGAAATCAACATGGGCAGCGCGGTTTACACCTCGCCGGTGGCAAAGAACGGCGTGCTGTATGTGACCAACCGGTCGACGCTGTTTGCGCTGGAGCAGAAGAAGTGATGGATTTGAAGATTTCCACGACATTATTAAAAGTCATGGAGAGCAAAAATGAGTACTACGATTCTTGTCAAGTCGGAGAAGGATAACGGCGATACCCTCGAGTTGGTAAAGTCGGCAGTCGAAGCCGAGATCACGAGACTTACTCTCGCTCTGGAAATGGCCGAAAAGCGTTTACTTCCTTTTGAAAAAAAGTATCACGTCGATTCGGAATACTTTTTGGTTAATTTTGCGGCTGAAGACTTGGAGGGGGGCGACGAGGAATACGTGAGTTGGGCTGGCGAGTATAAGCTCAAACAGAGCTTGCAAAACAAAATAGTGCAATTGCGAGAGATCGAGTATGCTCATTCAGAGATACTTCAATCAGATTAAAGACGCCGTTGCTCGTTAATCTGCCACGCGCTTTGTGATCGCAACCAAACTTGATTATGATTTGCGCGCCGGGGCCCAGGGACTCATAACCGAATCATTCGATTTGTTGATGGCTCAGTCTTGCATTTCAAAGAATATATCGATGTTGTCAATCAAAAAGTGGGCAAATTGTCTTATAGTTATCATTATCAAGATGCAGATAATCGCTTGATCTTTAGATATGACAATGCTGCTCACAGGCCTTCTTTGTCATTTGCCGAACACAAGCATCTGCACGATCAGATAATCGCCGCTTCCGCGCCAAAACTTGAAGATGTACTCTCTGAGATATTCGTGCTTAACAGATGGATACAATAGGGTCATCTGTCGGTTATGCTTATCCGAGAAATACAACCCTCCGATCGTGCCGAATGGCAACGCATGCGCTGCGCCCTCTGGCCCGACGGAGAAGACGATCACGAGCTTGAGATCGGCGATTATTTCCATCAAAATGAGCGGAAGGCTGCGGTTTTCGTTGTTGAACGTGAGGACGGCGCGCTCGGCGGTTTTCTCGAAACGAGCATACGCTACTACGCCGACGGCTGCGAAACGCGCAATGTCGGGTACATCGAAGGCTGGTATGTTGATCCTGATCTGCGCTTGCAATCCCTCGGGCGCGGCCTCGTCGAAGCCGCCGAGCAATGGGCGCGCGAACAGGGTTGCCGCGAAATGGCCAGCGATTGTGAATTGAGCAACGAGATCAGTTTGCAGGCGCATCTTGCGATTGGTTATGAAGAAGTCGAGCGCGCCATTCATTTTCGGAAAGCCTTGTAGTCGTTTATCATGGAGGTGATGATGGATAATCAAAGCAAGATAAAATAACCTGCATCCTCGGAGCCATTTCATGAAAATGCCGCCCAAGCCCGCCGCGTCCAGCGCGATTCACGAATACAAAATTGGCCACGTCATCGCCGCATCTTCCGCCGGCACGATGATCGAGTGGTATGATTTCTATCTCTACGGCACGCTCGCGGTTTTCTTTTCGACCCTGTTTTATCCAACCGACAATCCGACGGCTGCGTTTCTCGCCAGCTTGGCCACGTTCGGAGCGGGCTTTGCCGTGCGGCCGTTTGGCGCGGTGGTGTTCGGCCGTGTCGGCGATTTGGTCGGACGCAAATATGCGTTCCTCGTCACGCTCACCATTATGGGCGGCGCGACCACAGCCGTTGGCTTGTTACCGACCTACGATCAAATCGGCATTGCCGCGCCGATAATTTTGGTGATTTTGCGCTTGCTGCAAGGCTTGGCGCTGGGCGGTGAATACGGCGGCGCCGCAACTTATGTTGCTGAGCATGCGCCGGATCATCAGCGCGGCTACTACACCAGCTACATTCAAACCACGGCCACGCTCGGTTTTTTTCTTGCGCTCGCCGTGGTGTTGGCTACGCGGCTCGGCGTCGGCGAGGAGGCCTTCAAAACCTGGGGCTGGAGAATTCCGTTTTTACTTTCCTCATTGTTGCTGGGCTTGTCGCTTTATATCCGGGTGAAGCTGCGCGAATCGCCGCTGTTTGCCAAGCTCAAAGATGCCGGTAAAACTTCCAAAGCGCCGATCAAAGACAGCTTCGGCAACAAGCGCAACTGGAAGCTGATTTTGCTCGCGCTGTTTGGCGCGACCGCCGGGCAGGCAGTGGTGTGGTATACCGGCCAATTCTATGCGCTCTTCTTTATGCAAACCGCCCTCAAGATCGATTATGTGACATCATACATTATCATCGCGATTGCCCTGGCCCTGGCAACGCCGTTCTTCATCGTTTTTGGCAAGCTCTCGGACACGATCGGGCGCAAGAAAATCATGATGGCCGGCTGCCTGATCTCCGCCCTCACGTATGTTCCGATTTACAAAGCGATGCACCATTTCGCCGATCCCATAAATCACGTCATGCTGGTGCTGCTGGTTTTCATTCAAGTGATTTACGTGACCATGGTCTACGGGCCGATTGCCGCGTTTCTCGTGGAGTTGTTTCCGGCAAAGATTCGTTATACCTCGATGTCGCTGCCCTATCATCTCGGCAACGGCGAGTTCGGCGGCTTCACGCCGTTGATCGCCTCGGCAATCGTGGCCGCTACCGGCAATATTTATGCGGGCCTGGCGTATCCGATAGCCATCGCGCTGATGACCTTCATCATCGGCTCGCTTTATCTGCCGGAAACGAATCACGTTCGTATTTGGGATGAGGTGGACACGTGAGACGCCAGTATTACTGCTGTGGTGTCATGGAACATATTTGAAAAAAAGTGTTTAACGGATAAAGGCTGCCAACGGATTGCGAGAAATTGTCCGATGGCGGTTTTGATGCGTTGGCCGGGCTTCACAAGAACAAATAACCTATGCCTATGCGAAAACCCTTGACGCTGCTGTCGTGTCTTTTGGTAGTCGTTTCCATTTTTCCCGCACGCGCGAACGATGCGCTCACGCCTTTGCGCGTCAACACCCCGCCGGTTATCGACGGCAAACTCGATGATCTCGCCTGGCAGCAAGCGCCCTCGGTCACCGGTTTCAAAACCTTTGTGCCGGATTTTGGGCTGGAGATGCCCGATCAAACCGTGGTTTATTACGCCTACGATCACGAAAATCTCTATTTCGCGTTTCGCTGTTTCGATCGCGAGCCGCATAAAATCAAAACTTCGGTGACCAAGCGCGACAACATCCGCCCGGATGATTGGATTTGCATCAATCTCGATTCCTTCAACGATCAGCAAGCGCTGTACGGATTTTACGTCAACCCGGCGGGCATTCAAGAAGACACGCGCTTTGCCAACGGCAGCGAAGATGCCGGCATCGATTTGATTTGGCACAGCGCCGGCGCGATCGACAGTGCAGGCTACACCATCGAAGTTCAGATTCCGTTCAAGAGCATTCGTTTTGCCAATCGCGCGCAAGTGGAAATGGGCGTGGTGTTCGAGCGGCGCGTGAGCCGCCGCGCCGAGCAGGGCACATTCCCGCCGCTCAAGCCCGAGCGCGGCATGTTCTTTCTCACGCAAATGCACCCGATGGTGATTCATGATGTGAAGAACTATCGTTTGTTCGAATTGCTGCCCGGCGTGACGCACAGCCAGAGAAGCTCGCGCGCGGATGGCCGCCTGGTTTCCGAAGGCGATGAAAATGAATTCAGCGTTACCACGAAATACGGTTTGACCTCCGAGTTGATTTTGGACGGTACGTACAATCCCGACTTCAGCCAAGTGGAAGCGGACGCCGGGCAAGTCGATCGCAATTTGCGTTTCGCGCTGTTTTATCCCGAGAAGCGCCCGTTCTTTCTCGAAGGCGACGAGAATTATAATTTTGCCGGCGGCAACGGCAATGACCCGCTGTTGGAAGTGGCGCACACCCGCACCATTGTTAATCCCATCGCGGGCATAAAGCTTTCCGGAAAAATCGGCAAGAAGAATTTCCTCGCCTTGATCGATGCGCTCGATGATCTGCCCGCCGGCAGCGAGGGCAAGCATGCGCACGCTTCACTTTTGCGCTACAAGCGCGCGCTGCGCGGCGACAGCTTCATCGGCGCATTTTACACCGGACGCGAAGAAAAAAACGGCCATAACCGAGTTGCCGGACCGGACGGGCAGATGCGCATCAACGAGTCGAGCATTTTGGGTTATCATCTTTTTTTGTCGCAATATAAAGCCGGGGCTGCGCTGCCGGTGCAAGACGGGCATGCGCTTGGCTTGGACTATCTTTACAACACGCGCAATCTCGATGTCAATCTCGGCGTGCAGGATCTTTCCGATGACTTTACGACCGTGTCGGGATTTTTGACGCGCACCGGCATTTCACGGGCGCGCGCCACGGTGACGCCCAAGTTTTATCCCAAATCCGGTTTCATTCGCCGCATCGATGTGAGTCTGACAAGCGCGCAGGTGAAAGACAAGCCCAGCGATCTTTTTGAAACCGACAATATCTTCACGCTGCGTTTCATTCCGCGGCGCAATGCGAACATTGCCATCAACGCCAATTACTCCACCGAAGTTTTTGCCGGAAAGAGATTCCAAACCAGCGGCTGGACCCTGGGCGCAAGCAGCCAGCTTACGAAACAAGTTTTTTTGCGCCTGGCGTACGGCGGCGGCAAGGGGATTTATTACGAAGCCGCGACGCAAGCGAAGAGAAGCGATGCGCTGATGAATCTGATCTACCAGCCTTCGGACAAGCTGAACGCCAATCTCACGCTCACGTATGCGGATTTGTTCGATGAATCTTCCTCCCGGCAAATCTTCGACGGCGCGATTTCCCGCTTGCGGCTGACGTATCAAGTCAACCGTTATTTGTTTTTCCGCGGCATCGTTGAAAACAACACGCTGCGGCGGCGCTTGCTCACGGATTTCCTCGCCTCGTTCACGTACATTCCCGGAACCGTGCTGCATCTGGGCTACGGCTCGCTGTATGAGAAAGACTTGGAATCGAACCCGCGGGATCGCTATCTTGAAACCCAGCGCGGCTTTTTCTCGAAGGCGTCTTATTTATGGCGGTTGTGAACTGGCCAACGACAAGGAATTACCATATGCAAAATCTTCAACGCATAACATTCGATCCGAACGTGATGGGTGGAAAGCCCTGCATTCGCGGACAGCGAGTCCTTGCGCTCTCGCAGTCCTTTGCGTGAAAAAGCCGCGGAGTATCTTTACGTCATTCAAAGCACGAACCTTGAAGGAGTATTCATTTACTCCAAAGGCAAATTCAAGGATGAAGCTGGTAAAGAAACCTTTTACTTTCTGATCTCTTCAAAGAGATCGGTCTAACGAGAGGCGATTACATATGTTGCTAAAAATCACAACCTGCCCAACTTGCGGTAGCAACAAAATCAAAATGGTCAAGCGAAATTGGACCGGCAATTTTCAAGGCCGGGCTTATATCGTTCCCGCGTTGGAATTTTATAAGTGCCCAAATTGCAGCGAGGAAGTCTACGATCGCGACGCCATGCGCAAGATCGAATCTTATTCGCCGGCGTATGCCAAAGCGCGCAAACGTAGAAAAGCGGCATAAGGAAAAAATTCGGATGAATCATTTTGACCTTACTTCATGAGCAAACATGAAAAACAGCACAGCTTCTCTTTCAAACAAAATTACCACAGCGCAGCGCCGCCTCGATGAGCACGTCCGCGAAATGGTGCAATGGCATTTCAGTCCCGAAACCGGGTGCCCATTCTGGCTGGAATTTGCCGCCAAACTGAATTTCGATCCGCGCAAAGAAATTCACGGCTATGATGATTTGAAAAAGCTTGGCCATTTCGAAGACGAATGGCTGCGCGGCGGCCCCGTCCAGCGCTGGATTCCAAGGGGGTTGGCCGGGATGCCCATCTATGTCTTCGAAACCGGCGGCTCCACGGGCGTGCCTAAGTCGCGGATCTCCAGCGAGGACTTTCGTATCGACTATTCGCTATTCAGTGAGACCTTGCCCGACGACGCCTTCCCGCCCGGCTCGGATTGGATCCACATCGGCCCGAGCGGTCCCCGGCGGCTCCGTCTGGCCATCGAGCACCTGGCCCAGCATCGCGGCGGCATCTGCTTCTCTGTCGACCTCGACCCCCGATGGGTTATCAAATTGATCAAGCGGGGCGCGATGGAGGAGGTGGAGCTATACAAGCGGCACGTCATCGATCAGGCGCTCACCATTCTAAAGGCGCATGACAACATCCGTTGCATGTTCACCACACCCAAGCTGCTTGAGGCCCTGTGTGAGAAGGTTTCGCTCAAGAAACTG
>SZPB01000152.1 GCA_030263535.1 Cytophagia bacterium CHB2 | reverse complement strand
GGCAATCAAAGAGGAAAACCCAAATACCAACGTCCCGAAGAGGAAAAGAACGTTCAATCGCTTGCGACACATGGCTCTATCTCCGTTGATTTTAATAAATCACAACAGGCGCATCCCAACTTAAGAGCATACACGCTCCCATCTTTCCAGTGAGAGCGTTTACAAAATAATGTCGAACATGGGCGAGGCTATCACATCCTACCCGGTTGTTGCGAAATCGGTAACTTGAGATTTGGAAAAATAAATTTCAGCCTTTGTGGAGTTCGGGAAAATAAAAAACCGCTAAACGAGTTACTTTTGAAGCGTTTACAATTATTAGCTAATGTATCTCTTCATGAGTAACCACCTGAGCGGTTTCAAAAAATGCCAAGTTGTCCAACGTCGAAACGGTCGCGAACAATATAAATTTAATAATTACATCATTATTATTTAAAACTCCTGCCTTGAATCTCGAAAAAAGTTGAAACCCTGTAAGCTTAGCCTAATTTTGTGTGGAACTATCCCCGCTAGTTTTCGAAAACGTTTTCGCAAAAATAATCGAAGAATGCTATCAAAGCAACAATTATTTTTGTTTTTTAATTTTTTCTTTTTAGCTTCACCTGCATTACGTCAGGCCATGATAGGAATATCCGCTTAAATACAGGCTTGTGGCAGATTTCAGCTCACGCAGCTTATCAGAATGTAACGTATCAATTCACGAAAACGGTTTCGCTGTTCACACAATTTCACTGCCTCTCATTTCACCTAGCCTCCGCCCGAAGGCGCCACCGTCCGGGCGGTTGTTAATAGATTCATCTGTTGTATATTGAATTTATATAAACCCCAGGAGTGACCGCCCGGACGGTATCTTGATTTCGAGGGGGCTTATAGAATTTATTGGCAAGGAAACGCTGCCAAAACAATTATCGGAATGGACCGAACACAGCCTGTGCACGACTTCGTGGAGAAAGAGCAATTATGAGCGATGCCATAACCATTAAAGACATTGCGAAATTGGCCAACGTTTCGCAATCAACCGTTTCAAAAGCGTTGAATGACCGGCCGGATATTGGCCTGGAGACGAAAGAACACATTCTCCGGATTGCCGAGCAGCACAACTTTCTTCCCAACGCTTCGGGCAAGGCGCTCAAGCAAAAGCTGACGGAAAACATCGGCGTTATTTTCCGCCGCGACGACAATCCGCTATCGAGCAACCCCTTCTATTCCCGTGTGCTGGAAGGCATTGAAGCGGAATTGGCGTTCAATGACTACAATCTCATGCTGCATCTGATTCCCGAGCAAAAACTGCCCGTGTTGCCCAAAATGGTGCGCAAGAAACAAGTGGACGCCGTGGTGCTGGTGGGAATCAAACACGAAGAATTCGTGCGGCAATTGCAGCTTGCCAATGTGCCGGTGATATTGGTCGATCCCAAAACCGACATTCCCAATTGCTCGCAGGTGTTGATCGACAACGAAAACGGGGCGTTTTTGGCAACGCAGCATCTCATTCGCAACGGCCACAAAAAAATTGGCTTCATTTCCGGCGAGCTTTCCAGATTCAGTTTCAAACAACGTTTCGACGGCTACCTCAAGGCGCTCAAATATCACGGCATTCCCGTGGAAGAAAATCTCATTCGCGCCGGCGGCGTTGAAGCGGGCTATGATCTCACCCGCTCTCTGTTAATGTCGGACAACCGCCCCACGGCGATTTTTGCGGCCAATGACATCAATGCCATTTACGGCTACAAGGCCATCAATGAATTCGATCTGCAAATTCCGGAAGACATCAGCGTCGTGGGATTTGACGATATCGATCTTGCCAAAATGGCGGCTCCGCCGCTGACGACGGTGAGGGTTTACAAGGAAGAGCTGGGGTCCGTTGCTGTGCGCAACTTGCGGCAAATGATTCATGAAAAATCGACGGTGTGCACGACCACGATCATTCCCGTACGATTCATTCAACGAGAGTCGGTACGAAACCTTGCAAAAACGGAAAACGCGACATGAAAAAACTTCTCGTGTGCCTGGGGATTGGTTTGATCTTTTTGACGGGACAAACAGCCTTTGCCCAGGGCAGCCGCATTCGATACAACAATCAAGACTTGTTTTTGAGCGGCGCGAATTTGGCGTGGCTGAATTTTGCGGGAGACATTGGCCGCGGCGACACGGATTTAAATTCGTTTGCAGATATTCTGCTGCAAATGCACGATCATGGCGGCAATGCGCTGCGCTGGTGGCTGCACACCAACGGCGCGGTTTCCCCGCAATTCGACAATGCCGGCTTGGTGATTGGGCCCGGCAACGGCGCGATTCAGGATCTCAAAAACGTTTTGGATCTTGCCTGGGAACGAGAGATTGGATTGAAGCTGTGCCTTTGGTCTTTTGATATGCTGCGCGCCTCGAACAACGCCACCGTGCTTAATCGCAACATGCTGATGTTGACGGATACAACGTACACGCGGGCCTATATCAACAACTCTCTCATTCCGATGGTGGACTCGCTCAAAGGCCATCCCGCCATTATCGCATGGGAAATCTTCAATGAGCCGGAAGGCATGAGTAATGAATTCGGCTGGGCGGATATCCGGCACGTGCCGATGTCGAACATTCAACGCTTCATCAATCTGTGCGCCGGCGCCATTCACCGCACTGATACCACCGCGCAAGTCACCAGCGGCGCGTGGAGTTTTCATGCCCTCACCGATGTGCCGACCACTTCATTTGCAAAAATCGGCGCAGAGTTGGCGCAATTGAGCCTGGCGGAAAAAGCGCAAATGGAAGCGCGCTTCGCACAAAAATACGGCATAAGCCTGTCTGTCGAAGAGATTGTTCGTCACCTGCAACGCGCAGCGAGTCAAGCCAATTACAATTATTATTCGGATAGCCGCTTGATCGCGGAGGGCGGGGATGTTGACGGCACGCTCGATTTTTATTCCGTGCATTATTACGACTGGGCCGGCACTGCGCTCTCCCCTTTTCATCATCCGGCAACGCGCTGGGAGCTGGACAAACCACTGTTGGTGGCGGAATTCGCCATGCAAAACACCTTCGGCGTGTTGAAAGGCGATTTATTCAAAACGCTGTTCAACACCGGTTATGCGGGCGCCTTGCCCTGGTCGTGGACGGATGTAAATTTCTCTTCGCATGCCGACATGCTGGCGGGCATGCAGTATTTGTGGGATAATTTTCGTCCTGCCGTGGATGTTAATGGCATCGGCGGAGACTGGCCGCTCGTCACCATCACGAGTCCAGCTAGCGATACCGAATTTCCAGATGGCGCTGACGTCACGATCGCAGCGGAGGCCTCGGATAATGATGGCGCCGTCGTTCTGGTTGAATTTTTCGCCTCGGATACGCTCAAAATTGGCGAGTTGTACGCCGCGCCGTACACAATCACCTGGAGCAACATTCCGCCCAATGTTTACACGCTCATGGCCGTTGCGACCGACGATCAGGGCCATCAACGAAAATCCAATCGCGTGACGATCAAAGTTGGTTCGCCGCCCATGACCCGGCTCGAAGCAGAAGCAGCGGTCTTCTCCGGCACGCCAAATGTGATCGTCGATCCCTCGGCGAGCAATCGCGCGTGTTTGCGCATGCAGCAAACCGGCACGATTACCTGGCAACTGCCCGAGGTGCCTGCCGCCGGAACTTATGAAATTGTGTTCGGCTATCGCCTGCCTTATGACACTCCGAAAACGCAATATCTCAACATCAATGGCGTGCGCGTCACAAGCATCGTATTCGACGGCAGTTTGAATACCTGGCTGGAGAAAAAACTGAACGTCAATTTGGCGCAAGGCCGCAACACGGTTCAGATCGAATTGTTCTGGGGTTGGATGGATATTGACTACTTGAGTGTTCCCAGCAACCTTGTCACTTCGGTGGCAAGTCACGCCGGGCCGCCGGTCGACTTTTCGTTGCAGCAAAATTTCCCCAATCCGTTTAATCCTGCCACAGCGATTCGCTATTCCCTGGCCAAACCCGAACATGTCAAGCTGGCGGTTTACGATCTGCAAGGCCGGCAAATCAATATTCTGATTGACCAAAAACAGAACGCCGGATTGTATGAGATTTCATTTGACGGCAGAAGGCTTGCCAGCGGTTTGTATGTTTACCGTTTGCACGCCGGCGCGTTTGTTGAGGAAAAGCGTATGATGTTGGTCAAATAATTCGGCGCCAAATTTTGGCGCGAGCGATCCGAACCGGAGGATAGCCCCGAAAACGCGCTATTTTTTTGATAAGGTTTCTGCAACGGCTTGGCCGTTGCATTAAAAGCGCGAGGAGCACGCGACCACAAGCCTTAACCAATCTGAGGTTGGAACGTTTCCATACCAAAAGCAAGAAATCAAAAAAAGAAAGCCCGCTTTATTTTTATAAAAGCGGGCTTGAGGAAAGCTCAAACAACCAACGCCGCTGCCTTCGACAGGCTCAGGCACCGGCACAGCAACCAGCTACAAGCAACCAGCAACCAGCTACAAGCAACCAGCAACCAGCTACAAGCAACCAGCTACAAGCAACCAGCAACCAGCTACAAGCAACCAGTAACCAGCGTCAAGCATCCAGCCTCATTTTGCCAACACCATCTTCCTCGTTTCTACAAACCCGCCTGCGATTTCCAGGCGATAATAATAAATGCCCGAAGGCACAGCCTCGCCGGTGAAGTTGCGGCCGTGCCACATGACAGTGTGAAAGCCTGCATCCTGTTGGCGATTCACCAGCCGCATCACGACTTGCCCAAGCGTGTTGAATACGGTCAATTTCACATGAGACGGCTGCGGCAGTTGATACGCGATGCTGGTCGAGGGATTGAAGGGATTGGGATAATTTTGCTGCAAAGCAAACGTGTTCGGCTGCGCGACTTCGATTTGAATCGGGCCGTGCGTGGTGACATTGCCGTTGGCGTCAATGTCTTCGAGCTTGTAATAATAACGGCTGCCGGCTCTAACCTCTTCATCACTAAACAGATACTCGCCATCGCTGCGCGACGCAATGATCACCGCATTGCGTTTGAGATATTGGCCTTCGCGGCTCGTGCTGCGCAGAATATTGAAACCAACATTGTTCTTCTCGACCGCGGTTTTCCACTGCAATGTCACGGCTTTGCCGCTGGCTGTGGCGGAAAAACTCACCAATGACACGGGCACGCGGATCCACCAATCGGTTGACACATTATCAACGCCGTCAGACACCGTGACTTGAATCGCATTAAAACTCTCGGCGCTAATCAGCGTGTAACTCGACGAGTCCCCGCCCACCGGCGCGCCGTTGCGATACCAGGCGTAACTCAACGGATCACCATCAGGATCATTGGCTTGCACGCGCAAGGTGATCTTGCCTTCTTTGCCGGGACCGGGCAACAGTGTCGTGTCCGGCTTGCTGGGATTGGCGTCGCCAATCGGGCTGCGGCTGATAATGCGCGGCGGGCGATTGCGATTCAACACTTCGATGCGCACAATTTCAATATCAACGCCGCCGCGATTATCGCGCAGATAAAACGCAGGCTCGTAAACGCCGGCCGCGTTGAGATTCGGCACCCAGGAGAAATACAACGTTGCCAATGAATCAAATGTCGCGCCGGGCGGCAAATTGCCCGCGCCAAAGCGAATTGGGTCGCCGTCATCGTCGCCGCCGCTCAATTTGAATTCGATGCGATCGCCTTCGATGACGCGCTGGTCAGGTACATCAACTAAAATTGGAAAGTTGTTGGTGAAGCCATTGGCAATGAACTCGACTTCGGGCAGGCCGGAACGAAGCACTTTGACGCGATTCACCCCGGGGTTCGGGCCGAGCGTCAACCGCACGGAGGCCACGCCGTTGCTGTCGCTGTTCGCGCCGGCATTGGAGAGATTCGGCTGGCCGTTCAAATAGCCGCCGCCGGCCGTGATCACAAAATTCACGGATTCATCCGGCGCCGGGTTGCCATGGCGATCGGTCAATTTTATCTGCAAGGGAAAATTCAGCGGCTTGTTGATCGTGCCGCCTTGATTGTTGGTGCGCGCCACCGGCGACATGGCAGCCGCCGCTGCGGCGCTGGCATAAACCGTTACGGTTTGCGCGGCAATCGGCAAGCTCGCCACGCGCGCCCGGATTTTGCGCGGCCCGCTGACATTATCGAAAACAATCGTAAAGCTCACAATCCCGCCGTCTTTGCTCATCACTTCTTGCGATGCCAACGCGCCGGTGCCGGAGAGCAATTCCAATTGCACCGGAATGCCGTCCACGCCGTTGCCGAAGCGATCGCTTACACGAAACGCAGTGACGGAGAGGGCGCTGCCGACCGGCGCCGAGGGTATGCCCGTCACGAGTGAACTCATGCAGCAAGGTTGGCCGCCGATGGCATTGGCGCGAAAATCAAGCGGCGAGCCGTCTAATCCTTCCGAGGTCACGCGCAGCGTGTTCAGCCCGAATTGATCGCCCATTCGCCACGCGATCGTGGCTTTGCCGAAAACATTGGTCGGCATTGCAGCGCGGCTCACGCGGCCGCCACCGAACGATATGGCAAAATTCACATTGATGTTGGCCACCGGCCGCCCGACATTGTCCGTGACTTTGACGGTAATCGAGTCCGGCAATTCTTCGCCAGCGATGCCGGTTTGATCGTTTCCGGAAACACTCACCAGCTTGCGCGCGGGGCGATCTGCGCCGGTGGCAGTTAGAATGATCGGCGAGTTGTTTAGGCCGCCGGCTTCCGCCCAAATCTGGTTTTCGCCGATGGTGGTTCCAACAACATAATACGCTTCGGCAATGCCCGCCGCATCGGAATTCACCCGCAGCGTGGCATTGCCGCCCACAAAACGGCCATCGCCGGTTTTCACCGAAAACGTCACGGGATGCCCGGCCACACCGTTGTTGAAACGATCCTCAACTTTAATGCGGATAGGATCCGGCGTTGCCGTGTTGAGATTGCCGGTTTGATTGTTGCCGCCGGCGAGGGATATTTGTTGCGCCGTGAGCGAGAGAAACTGCACGGTCGAGCCGTTGGTCACGGTAATGCCGCCGGGAATGCGCGCCGTAATCGTTTTTGCGCCGGCGCGCCGCGAGGTGAAGCTGCCTTTTGTTTTGCCTTCGGCATCAGTTTTTTGTGAAGGCTGAATAATGTCATTCGGGCCGTTGGTGATCTCGAGAATCACGGCTTGATCGACCACGGGATGATCGTAGACGTCGCGCACGTAAACAGTAACCGGCATGGGCGTGACGCCGTCTGCCGGCACCGCGCCGCTTGCTTGCACATACGAAGTCACAGCGCTGGGCTTGCCACCGGTGGCAAACGCAACAAAACGAATGGGAGAATTTGCCAGCGGATTCACGCCGTCATTCGCTGTGGCATGCACGATTTGGCTGTCAGGCCTGACGGCCGGACCGAGGCGCAGCGTTAATTGCGCAATGCCGTTATTGTTGCTGATCACCGTCGAATCGTTTGCGCCGCTCACAAAGGTGCCGCCGCCGCGCACGACGGTAAAGCGCACGGGATAATTCTTGACGCTGTTGCCGTTGGCGTCGCGCACGCGCACGCGGAACGGTTGCGCCAGCAGCTCGCCGGAGCTGCCGTTTTGGCGATCGCCGCTATCCAGCGCCATACTGCGCGCGGCGCTGGCTTCAGCGCTGGCAAAAAATTTCAACGGAGAATTTGCCAATGGAATCGAGCCGTTGCCCGCATGCGCCTCCACAATGTTGTTGAAGCTGCCCGCGGTCGGGCCGAGCGTCAGCGTTATTTGCGCTCTGCCTTCGGCGTTGGTTTTCACCGTGTCACTTGCCTGGCCGTTAATATTGCCCCCTCCTGCTACAACTTTAAAAATGACCTCGACATTCGCGACGTTATTGCCGTGTTTGTCAACCACCCGCGTCACGAACGGCGCGCCAAGCTGATTGCCCACCACGCCGGTCGCGCTGTCGCCCGAAACCGCTGCCAACGTTGCAGGCGCATCGACTTCGGCGGTCGCGGTGAATTGCAAAGGCGAGCCGGGCAGCGTGGGATTGCTGATCGCCGTGGCGCGATTGATCACCGGACGAATACCGAGCCGCCAGCGCAAACTCGCGCGGCCCAGAGAGTCGGTTTTCAGAGATTTCTGTGTGCCGCCACCTTCAAATTTGCCGCCGCCTTCAGTGATATTGAAATTCACGTCATGACCGGAAATGCCCTGGTCGGCAGAGTCGAGCACGGTTGCGACCAGCGGATTGCGCAAAAATTGATCGACGATACCCTCTTGCTGGTTGCCGCCGGTGATTTTGATTTCACGCAAGCCATAATTCACGACAGTAAACGTTTTTGGTGAACCGGTCACGGGCTGATTGTTGTAAGTCGCTGACGCGCGCACTCTGTTGGTTGCCCCGGGCGCAGGATCGCAAAGCAAAAACGCCTGGGCCTCGCCGTTGGCGTTGGTGTTGATAGTGATCGTTGCATTACCGGCGAATGTGCCGTTGCCTTGCGTGACTTCAAACTTCACCGGAAAACCGGGCAGCGCCGTGCCGTTGACATCGTTGATGCGAATGGTAAGCGGCGTGCTCAACACGTGGCCGGCCGAGCCGCGCTGATTGTCTCCCGCAGTTTTTGTGAATGAGGCCGGAACCGCAGCAATGCCGGTAAACGTCACCGGGCTGCCGCTCAAGCCGCTGGCAGAAGCTTCCACCGTGTTGACGGTGTTAGTTTGCGGACCAAGCACCAATGTGACTTGCGCCTCGCCGTTGGCATTCGTCGCAATGGTTTTCGTGACACCGCCGCCTTGCAATTGGCCGCCGCCTGCTGTGATTGTAAATGTTACTGGCACACCGCTCACGCCGTTCACGCCGCTGGCATCCGTAACTTTTGCCACAAAGGGTTTGCTCAGGGGCTGATTCACCGAACCGACGAGATTGGTTTCACCCGCTGCCTTTAAGATTGCAGCGCTGCCGGCGGTAACATTTGCTGTAAAATTCACCGGACTGTTGGTTAGATTGCCGACCAACGCGCGCGCCTGCACTTCTTGTGCGCCGAGCGTATCGCCCACGGTCCAAATTGCGCCAAGACGTCCGGTGTTATCGGTGGCGGGATAGAGCTGCACCTCATCTACAAAAAAATGCGCGCTTGCACTGGTTTTGAATTGCAGCGTGCGGCTGCCGGCTGCGCCATTCAAACCAAACAAACGGTATTGCACCCAATTTCCGCCGCTGGCTGCCGGCGCGAGATCAACCGTTTGCTGCGCCAACTCGCCTGTGCTGCTGTTCTGCTGCCAAACCATTTGAGCGCTACCGCTGATCACTTTCGCCCAGAACGTGAGTACATAACTCGTGTTCTCCGCATACTGCAGCGGCTGACTCACGCCAACCCCCGCGCGGTTGGCATTGATTTGCAGGCTGCGGCTGCCGGCCTGGGGCGCATTGGTGGAAATCGCCACCTCCGTTGCCGTGGGGGAATTCAATAAATTCCACGAGGTGGGCGCCGTGCCGGAGACATTCTCAAAACTGCCGTTCTTGAAATTGGTATTCACGGAAAGCGAGCCGCCGCCGGTCTTCACCACAAAATCAACCGGCACATTGGCAACACCGGCATTGGTTTCATCCAACACACGAACCGTGAGCTTTTCAGGCAACGCTGTGCGGATTGCGCCGGTTTGGCCATTGCCACCGACACGATTGAATACTGTCGCAAAGTTGGACGTTGCCGTGGCCGAAAAAACCTGTGGAGAGTTGGCCAGCGGAACGCCGCTCGCGTTGTAGCTGCGCGCTTCAACTTTGTTATTCGCTTGCACGTGGCCAAGCGTGAGCGTCGTTGTGGCCCGGCCCTCACGATCCGTCACACTGGTATAGTTACTCAGCTTGCCGTCGCCGGCTGTGATCACCCAACTCACCTGATGGCCGGCAGTCGGGTTATTGCCGGCATCAAAAACACGCACAGAGAACGGCAGAGCCAATTCTTTTCCAGCCTTGCCGGTTTGATTATTGTTTGCAATATCCGCCAACCGCGCCGCCGCGCCGCCGGAGGCCAGCGCTGAAAATTTCGCCGGCGTCAAATTGCCGTGCCTGGCCTCGATGGTAATTTCGCCCGAGGTTTGGCCAAGCGTTACAAAAGCGCTCGCCTGGCCGCTGGCATCGGTGACAAATCCGGGATCTTCGAGACCATTGGGCGTAAAGCTCAAATTCGAGGTCACGATGAATTTGTCGAGCCAGGTTTCTTCATAACGCGCCTTGAACTCGATGGTGTGCTGGCCAGCCGTGAAATTGAATTGCCGGGGATTGAATTGCGGATTCTCAACAGCGCCGTTGCCGCGATCGCTCAAACGATTCCAGGTCCATTGATTGTTGGTTTGCCCTTGGAAAACGTCATAAATAAAATTCGGGCCGCCATCGACGCTGATGCTCCAACTTCCGGCGGGCGCCTGATTTTTGCGGCTGCGCGTCCAGATGATGTAGGTTCCGGCCAGCGGGATGTTGAACGTGTACGTGGCTTTGGCATCCTGATTGTTGCCGGCGGGATAAGTGATATATTTGCCGCGCGCCGCGTTGGCATCATCGCGAATGCTGAGCGGGGCTTGAATTGTTCCGGATTCTGCTTCGATGCGAATATGGCCGTCACTCGCCGGCGGTGGAATCACAGTCGCCTGGCCAGTGGTTACTACAAAATCCACGCTTTTGCCGGGTGTGGGATTCGCATCAGCATCATTCAGACGCACGACCAGCGGTTGCGGCAAAGTTGCGCCCACGGCTCCGACTTGATCGTTGCCCGAAATCGCGGTAATGTTCGTCGCAGCATTGATGGGCACGGAAATCGTTATCGCATCGATGGCATTTTCAGGGCCGGCAGCCGCCAACATAAAACCGGCAAACGAACCGTTCTCGCGCTTCTCACGATCCGTCAACTCGCGGTCGAAATTGCCGTTCACGAAAACCGTAAATGAATTGAATTGATCAGTGATGTTGTACTCCACGCGTATGGTCGCGCCCGGGCCGATGGGGCCGCCGAAGGAATTTCCGCTGTCGATTTGATTCACCAGCGCGCCGTTCTGCACCTGCCATAAAATCGTTTTGCCGGAGGAGTTGTTGTGTTGAATGAAATAACCGGAGGGGTTTATCACGGCATTGCTTGCCATCACCAAAATGCCGCTCTCGTTGATCGGACCGGGCACGGCGGATTGCGCCCAGGTAATCGACACTTCGCGCGGGTTGCGGCGTGTGCTCAACAAGGCGGATTGATAACCTGAACCGTTGTTTTGCACGGCGCCATTGACAATGCCGAGAGCAGACCCGGCCACCCAACCTTCACCGAGCGCCGGGCCCGGACGCTCAAAATTATCCGTCACCGCCGCCAGCAGCGCGGTGGTGGCTTGCACCGTGTTTGAGATGTCGCCGGCGTTGCCGCCGTCATCAACGCCTTTGACAGCGAAATAGTAAGTCGTTCCGCCTTGCAAGCCGCTGATTTCGAGACTTTCGATCATGCCGGCTAACGAAGGCGTTTTGACTCCGGTCGCCCGCGCCGCCAAATTGAAATTCGCGGCATTGATGGCGGTGGTCGAGTAGCGCACGTCATAACTCGTGCACTGGCCGATAGCGCCATCATCACCGGGCGCCGTGAATTGCAGCGTCACACTCGCTGCGCTGGAACCTAACACACTCAAATCTGTGATTGCGCCAGGCGCTTCCAGATCGCTGGCTGTGGTCGCAAAAAAATCGTCGATGCCGTTGTTGGTGGCGCCGTTGATCTGCACGCCCGCATAAAGTTCGCCGGCATTCCCCTGCCGTTTTTGCTGGTCAACCAGCACGCCATCGAAGACCCCGGCGGTGGTGAGGGTAAACTTGTGGCCGTCGTTATCCGTGGAAATTTCAACGCGAAAGAGATCGTTGTTTTGTGGCGCGGGCGCGCGCGCCGGTTCGATTTGAATCGGTGGATTTACCGGCACGCCGTCGCGCAATTCGTGCAGGCGAATGCTGCTTTCACCGGTGGCCAGATTCGTGTTGTGAAAAACGAGATAGCCGTCTGCCGTATTCGGATCGTCGCTGTTGAGCATCACCGCCAGACCCGTGAACGCGCGGCCCAAAGCATCCGAATTCGAACCATATTTGAACTCGACGATGCGCGGATTCGTCATGTTCTTGGGAATCGCGAGAAATCTGTCCCAGGCATCAATGGTCGAGGTATTGACAAGCTGATTGTTCTTGATTTGCATCGCGGCATTCGCCGTCCAGTTGCTGCCCAACCCCGGGCCGCTGCGGTTGAAATTATCGGCAAACTCGCGAATCACTTGCGGCGCATGGTTTTTGCGAATCTCTTCGAACCAAACCTGCGCGATAACGTCATAGCCGGCGTCGTTGGGGTGAATATTGTCGAACATGCGGCTGGTCTGCCAATTCGGATCCGCAACGAAACGGCTATGCAAATCAACCAAAAATATTTTGAGGCCTTGCGCCTTTTTGAGGTTTACCAATTCGGGCAGCAACGCATTCAGTTCCTCCACGTTCGCTTGCTTGCCGTCCTTGCGCGGCGTGAGTGTGGCCAGATAAATCTCGATCAGCGCATTGAATTGAAAAATATTATCGACAATCTCGCCCAATTCATCACGTGTACTGCCGACGGTTTGATTCTGGCCAAGATCGTTGGTGCCAACATGCAACAGCACGAGATTGGCGGGATTCTTTTGCAGATATGATTTAACATTATCGCGAATCATGTCCGCGCGAAAGCTGCCGCGACCCTCATGCTGGGTATCCGGGAAACCGGTGCCGTTGCTCAGACTGCCAACAAAATCGAAAGCAATGCCTTCATTGGTAAGGCGCGCATACAATCCGCTGCGATACGCGGCATCGTTCGAGGAGCCGTCGCCATCGGTGATGGAATCGCCGAGCGGCATGATTTTCAATTGCGCGCTCGCGGCCGAGGCCAGGAGCAACACCGCCAACAACAACCGCTGCACGAACGTTGCAGTTTTTTGAAAATGATTTTTGTTAAGGTGAGAGGGCGAAAAAATCGGGTTGGTAATCCAAAACGCGCTCACGATGTCATCTCCTAGGGGGTAAATTCCTGAATCGGCTTCGCCTTCGATGGCGGAGCGAACGCATTCGAAAATTTCTAAATCGGTTTGGAGCTACAAAAAGCCAGCTCTACGGGATAAGTAGTTTCTAGCAAGATATTTCACCTTGCCTTCTTCGCTTTTTTCGCGTATTTTTTTCGGCCAAAAACGTCTCTTGTAACAGTCACCACAATTATCAGAGTTTAGGAGTCTGTGTTATGGCAACAGCGATCAGCATCCCCGATAGACTCGTCTCCAGAATTTCAGACGCTGCAAAGAAAAAAGGCTTTGCCAAGCCGGAGGATTTCGTGGCTCGCCTCATTGAAGAAAAGCTGTTAGAATTCGAGGAGCACGAAAAAATTCTCGCAATTACGGACAAGGTTCGCGTTGGTTTAGAAGCCCAGGGCATCAGCGAAGAAGATACGCTGAACGAGTTTGAATCATTTCGAAAACGCCTATACCATGACCGAACCCAGGGAAACGATAACAGTTGACGCAAATCCGTTGTTGGCTGCTCTGCGTGGCGGCAAGACGAGATTGGTACTCTTTTCTGGAGAGTATACTTTCATAACGACGGAGCGAACGACTTGGGAAGTCAAAAAATACCTTCCAATACTTGCACAAAAATCCGAAGTTGATGAATATGAGTTGTTTTACGCCTTCGACCATTTCCCCATCATCGCCGCACCTGCCATCATTTATGACGACAAACGCCAATCGGCTGAAAGCCTCATTGCCCACCGCAACCTCAAAGACATCGATATTTTGGCGCTTGCATAAAATTCAAAACTCCCATCTGGACGAATGATCGGGACTTCGAAAATCTCTCGGATCTTGAAATATTTACAACCGCAAAGATGCTTGAGAAGCCAGCCACACACAAGGCTTAAACAACGTCCCCCAATTATCCCTCCAGGTCATCATCGTCTATCACCAAAGTTTGTGTGGTATTGAAGTGCACCCCTAAAGTTGGACACTCTTGCTAAGGAATACCTGAACGGTTATATTGGTCCAACCCCAAGGGAGCACGAACATGTCAAAGAATCGCA
>SZPB01000151.1 GCA_030263535.1 Cytophagia bacterium CHB2 | reverse complement strand
AGCAAACCCGGAACAATGCTCTCGCCGAACCAGAATTCGGAAAAACTCGTGGTGGCGATGATCCACACCAGCGTAAACATGAGCGCCAGGGCCATGCCGCCGAGCAGTAGAGTCGAAATGAATACCGGCAGGTCTTGCGGGTGCTTGTTCTCGGCATATTCGTCATAATAGCGCACGACGCTATTCTGCAAGCCGCTTTTCGCGCAAGCGACCAACACCAATAGGGCGTTTGAAATCAGGTTCATGATCCCATATTCGTGCACGGCAAAGATGCGCGTCGTGATGGGAAATGAAACCAGGGTGGAAAGTAAAATCAGAATTTCGCCAATCGAATAATGCGTCGAGTGGCGTAGAAATCGTCCTAACGAAGCTGTCATGAAATCGAATCAAGTCCTTGCACGCAGAAGATCGTCGTAAAGTCGTGTGTGGTTTCTGGTCATGATTGCGACGCTGAAATTTTCTTGAACATGGCGCTGCGCCGCGGTTCCCATTTCTCGCCGTAACCCGGGCGAGCGGAGAAGCCTGAGCAGCGCTTGTGCAATTGCGCCGGCATCTTGCGGCGGCACGAGCAGACCGGTGACCCCATCTATAATCTGTTCCGGGCTGCCCCCCACGCGTGTTGCAATGACGGGTTTGCCCGCGGCCATCGCCTCCAAAATTGCATTGGAAAAACCTTCCGAAAGGGAAGGCGAAACCACGACATCAAGCGCGTGCAACATTTCGGGAATATCGTTGCGCGAATTCATAAACCTCACGCGCCCGGCCGCGCCGCCAGCCGCAGCTAAGCGTTGCAGCGTCTTCATCAAATCGTGATCACCGGCAAATCCACAGATGAGCAGACAAGCTTGTGGAACGTGCGGCGCGATGCGATTGAACGCTTCCAGGAGGTATTGATGGCCCTTGGCGACGCGAATGTTGGCGATCACACCGATTGCCAGGGCATTGGGAGGTAGACCAAGCTCTTGCCGCTTGGCAAGGCCGCGGTTCGCTGTTTCAATTTTTTTGAGATCGATGCCGTTGTACAGCAATCTGATGGTTTCTGCCGGCGCGTTGGAACGTTGCGCCAGCGCTTCCCGTACGGCAAGGGAATTGGCGGTTACGCTGGTCGCAAGATGGCGGTCCGTCCAGAAATTGATGCGCGTGATCCATTTACCGTCGAAACCGCCGAGATCGCGATGGCTCGATACGATAACCGGCACGCGCGCGAGTGTTCCCAACACAGCACCCAGCACATTGCCCGTCGTTAGGAACGCATGCACAATTTCAGGTGCAAGGCGGCGAAGAGAACGGTATAATTTCCACGCCGCCGGCAAGGCGTTTACACGAACCCAATTTGCCTGTTCAAGGCATTCCATCTGAATGTTTGACTGCTCCAAACGCTCACGTAGGGCAGCTTCGATTTGCGATAGCGCAATCAAATAAGGCCGGAAGCGGGCGCGATCGAGATGCAGCGCAAGCTCGACGATTTGCAGCGGCGTGCCGCCATAAGCGAGCTTGTCAGTCAAATAAACAACAGTAACCGGGGCGCGCATTAGTTCTTACCATGAAGCAGCAGCGGGGCAGGCTTGAGTCGATAATTCGTAGTAGCGGCCGTGGTGAGCTTGAGTGCTTGGACTTGTTGTAGGCGGGCAACGCGACGTCGCCGCAGGTAGATGTAGGCGTAAGTTAACGCTACGATCACCCAATACAATCCTACCAACTCTTCACGCACGAAGCGTGAGCCAAAGAAATTGACCACGATGATGCCAAGCAGGCTAGCCATCCCGCCCAACATCCAGCCACGCATGAAGCGATCGGCTGTGGTGCGATAGACATGTTGCATCGCCCGAAATGGAATGAACAAAAGCGACAAGAAACTGAGCAAGCCGGGCAATCCCATTTCAGCGGCAACGCGCAGAAACATGTTGTGTGCATCCATGTTGCGTTCGATATTGGCATACTTCGGAATGGCCAAGCTGAACGTATTGTAACCGATGCCTCCAAACGGGTGATTTTCGATGATGCGCACCGCGCCGCGCCAGATGCGCCACCGCAACGCTGAACTGGTTTCCAGGTTGCGCTCGGGTTCGTAAGGCGCCGGCACGCGTCCACCGACGGATTCGTTGGCGGTTATGATTTGTGTGCTTTCCATACGCTCTTGTACCGCGCCCGGCGTCCAAAATTGATAGAAGATCGCGGCAAGCACCAGGCCGGGGATCATCCAACGAAAACGGACCAATGCCATGAACATCAAAACGATCATCATGCCCAGATAGGCGCCGCGCGAAAGCAGCAGCAGCAAGCAGATCATTGCGAGCGCAAAAATGCCCAGCAATGGAATCCGGCGATGCAGGCGTGTTTCAAGCAGGCCGATACTGAGAGTCAGAATCGGATAGTATACAAAGAATGCCGCCAGATCATTCTCGCCGCCAAACCCGAACGGCCCGCCGATGCGGTTTTCTTCTGAAATTTCCGCCCAGCCGAGCGCGATCAAATCTTTGATCGTCCACAGCGTCACAACGCCGCACATCATGAGCACCGTGGTGATCATGCGCTTGATCGCCCGGCGGCTGAAATCAGCATTGGCGATAGGGAAAAAAAGCAGCATGGGGCTGAGCCAACGCTTGAGCGAGTTAATTTGGTCTTCCATGAAGGCCGTACCGGCCGCGGTAGCGGTTTGAAACAAGGCTGCCAGGCAGATGACAGAGAAAAAAAACAGCGCAAAATTCATGGCGCTGCCGTGCAACAATTGTTTGCGCTTGATGATGGCATTGACGAACCACAGCGCAAATATCACACTGGCCAGCGCGTTGAAGGGGTTGAACGTTTGCAGGCTTTGATAGCTGTAAGGCAATGCAGACTGCAATGGCAAAAGAACGATCAACGCATGTACCAGCACTTCATAGTGCGCCATGCCGGCAAACGCTAAAATACCTCCGAGAACCAAGCCGGCAGCAATGCCCGCCGAGAATTGCGCCACCAACAAGGCCACACTCAGCGCCAACACCGCGACAAGCCCCGGATAAATTTGATTGAGCAGTGATTTTTGCGCGCCTGCCATCATCATACCCTTTAAGAAACGCGCTCGGGGAGTAATGCGCGACGCCCCTGCAGATATGATTTGTGCTGATAGCTTTCCGGGCCATACTCCTCTTCGACGCGCAAACGATTGAGTACCGCGCCAACCGCAGGCGCTTTTGCGCGTTTGAGCATCACGATTGCCTGGCGCGCCACATCCATCGGCGTCCTCCCGGATTCCACCACCAAAATGACAAGATCGACATCGGGCATGAGCAACAGCGGGTCTGAAATTGGGATAATCGGCGGCGCATCGATGATAATTATATCATACTGTTCGCGTAACGAGGCAAACAGTGATTGCATTTTCGAGCTGATGGACAGCTTTTGAAAGGTGACGTGGCGTGTGCCGGTCTGGATAAAATCAAGCGCTGAACCGTTAAAGGTGACGCTGTTGCGCATATTTTCCGGACGAATTTCACCGGCCAGCCAGTTGGACAATCCGGCATCATGCTGCAAGCCCAGCCGCACATGCGCTGTCGGATGATAAATATCCGTGTCGAGCAGAAGAGTGCGCTTGCCGTAAAGCGTATAACTCGCCGCCAGGTTAGTGGCAATGGTGGATTTGCCTTCGCCGATGCCCGGGCTTGTGACCATCACGATTTGTCCCCGCCGTCCTTCGGCCAGTGCCAGGTCTGTGTTGACGCGCAAGGCGCGAAAATTTTCGGCGAGATCCGAGCCCGGCTCTTCCAGAACCACGAGTTTTTCAGCAAGATTCGTGCTGGAACTCCGGTCGGCAGCGCCGTCGCCGATAAACCCCAACACCGGGATGCCCAGTTTTTTCTCGACATCTTCTCTGGTTTTGACGGAACGGTCGATCGCCTCACGCAAATAAGCCAGGCCTATGCCCAGCATCAAGCTGATGATCGCCCCCATGATCATTTTAAAAACGCGGCGGCGCGGCACGGGCTTGAGCGGGTATTGCGCCGGTTCAATGATGCTGACATTCAGCGCTTTCTCAGCCTGCAGGCTTTGAATTTTCTCATTGGTGCGCAGCATGCCCTGATAGGCATCCTGCGCGGCTTGCACCTCACGATTCAGCTTCAGCAGCTCTTGCTCTTCTTCCGGCGTTTGGTTAAAAATGCGATTACTATATTCCCCCGACAATTTGCGTAATGTTGCAATCTTACTGCCGAGATTGTTGTACTCGACTTCCGCCAACAAATGCTCGACGTGCAAATCGTGCCAGATCAGGGCGGGATCACTGGGCTTGAGAGAGTCGGGAGAGTATGTGCTTCCCGCAAAGCTGCGCAGTTCTTGTATGGTCGCGTCGACGTCGCGTTTGAGGCTTTGCACTTTGGGATGCTTTTCCGTGTATACCGCGGATTGCCCCAACAGTTGGCTTTGCAGCGTCAGCAGACGGCGTTTGAGTTCTTCGATGCGTGGAATCTGGGATTCCATCATGGCCAATGCCGGCGCCTTCTCCTTGAGCTGTTCGATCTGTTTGCCGAGCGTCTTCATTCGGTCGGAGACGAGTTCTTGCTGGCTGGCAAGGTCGACGATCTGATTTTCAAAATTGTCGATACGTTCGCTGATGCGATCGGCCTCGCGCGTCTTGGTGGCGATGCCGCGCGTGCGTTGAAACTCTGTTAGGCGCTGTTCGGCCTCGATCACGCGTTGGTAGGAACGGCTGAGTTGATCTTGGTAGAAACGATTCAACTCGTCGACGCGATTTTGAATGATCTCAAGATTGAGCCGCCGGAACTCCTCGCCGATGGTTTTCGTCCAGCTATACGCTTCCTGGGCATCGCCCAATTTTACGGTGACGCGAATGACGTTGCCGCCGCGGTGGTCGGTTTCCATGTGTTCGAGCAGGGCAATCATCGCCTTGCGATATTCCTCTGCGGTCGCCGCCGAGTCGCCCTGCGCCTCCCGGATTTTTTGCGCCAGTTTGGAATTGGGATGGTTTTGAGCTTCCGCTTTTACCACGCGATAGATAAAGCTTTGACTCGTGAAGATATCCATGTAGTTGCCAACCGTTAAGTCGGGACTAACATCGATATCCGAGCTCATCATGCTCGTAACCGCGTCGTCCGTTACGCCCACCGCAATCGTCGCATGATATTCCGGTTTGGAAAACAAAAGCAGAAGCAGAAGAGGAAGGACAACAGCAGCAATGCTGAGTAATACGATTTGGCGATGTTTGTAAATGATGCGAAGATGTTCCTTGAGGTGCAGTTTTTCAAAATCCATAAGTGCCTCCTTACTTGGAGTAGCTTAGAGAGCGCCGCATCAAAGCCAACGCTCAAATCACAAGGTTATGCGAATTGCGGGTGATTGTTCTTGCGATGATCCGAGGCGGTTGCTGTCGAAACCGTCGCAGCGAAGAATTCATTCTCCGGAATGGCAACGCGGGCTGTGCTCGCAGAAGCGTCAGCCAGAGCATGGGTTGCCGGCAGCTTTGCCTTTTCATTATGGCCCTTCGGCCAAATAATTTCATCAACCGTAGCGATATGCGCACGATTCAAGGCCGAGTGCCAGATGACTTGTTTGAATTCATGCAGGTTACCCGGCCAATGGTAATCCCGCAAGGCGGCTAGGGCGCGAGAGCTGACTCGCGCCGCCGGCTCCCCGGCGGTCGCCGCATATTTCTGCAAAAAGTGATGAGCAAAATGCTGGAAATCATCCTTCCGCTCGCGCAGCGGCGGCAACGTGAATTCCTCGATCGTCAGGCGGTAATATAAATCGCGTCGAAATTTCCCGGTGGTAACCTCATGTTCCAAATTTTTTTGTGTTGCGGCCAGCACGCGCAGAGCAATTTTTTTGGCGGCATGCGTCTGCGGGTGTGAAACGGATTTTTCCTGCAGCAGACGCAGCAGGCGAGCCTGCATCATTACAGGCAGCGCGTCGACATTCTTGAGAAACACGGTAACGCCCTCTTCCGCCTGAGGCGCCTCGCCGGCGAGATGCTCGCGTGAACTTCCATAAACAGCCAACTCAAACTCCTCCACGGTTGCACTGTGACCGGAAACCATTACAAAACGGTCAAGGCGGAATTTACTGGCGCGGTGGATTACGCGGACCAGGGTTTCCTTGCCGACGCCACGCTCACCCTGCAGCAGAAGCGGAATCCTGGTGTCTAAAACTTTGCCGATTTGGCGATAGATTTTTTCCAATGCGGGATGGAATGACCCCAGCATATACGCTTGCGCCATCTCACTATCTGTTACATGAGGGAAAAAGTGAGCGGGGCGTGTTGGCTGGATTTTAGACTGAGGCGCCAGAATTTTTTTGAAACCCAGCTTGTGGGCAATGCCGATGTTCAGGCCAGATGATTTTCGCATGGCAACGAGTTCTGATGGAATTGGCTGAAAGCGCGATTCAGATCGCGATAAATTTTGATCAGCTCCCACTGACAGTTTTTATCACGGTGGCCCGATAGTGAAAGAGCAGCTTTTTTGCAAGGCGCCGGCGGTTAAAGTGCCTACAGCGATTTTCAGACAAGCTGAAATGCGAAGCTTCTCGAGCAGCTTTGAAAACTTCGCCGCAGAAGTAGAACTGCCACAGAAAGGAAAAGCCTTTTCGTTGGAATTTCATTTCAGAGGGCGAAACATTTTCAGAATCTTATTCTAACGTTGAGCGCCTTACGGCTTATCAATGCTGGCATGCCTGCGCTTTAAATCTGATTCAGAGCCTTTTTAGTATTGAATGCTTACACGCATTTAACAAAAAGTGCGTACTTAAAGTCTGGCATTACGCCGCCAGTGCCGTTTGGAATCGGGCTAACGCCGGCAGGCCCGCTCGACGGGAAACAAGTAAACCAGGGACTTATCGTCTCGCCCCTGGAAAACGGCAAGTGATTTATTGATCTGTAAATATTCCATGATTTCCGGTGAAATATGGAGATCCGCTTCAGTATAGGGCGAAGCCGTGATAATCCAGACGCGGCGATTTGGGTGTTCGGTGAGTACGGCTTGGAGGTCGGTCAAGGTGGAAAGCACCTGGGTGCCGGTATAAACGTCAAAATAATTTTCACCGACGCGATACGTTTGCGGCACATAGGCGTCTGAGCGCAGCCAGAAATCGATATGTCCGGCGTAATAGCTTTGCGCCAGCCAGTCCATCGCAATCACAATGTCTTGCGGCTGTTGATACTGTTTGACAAAACGGCCAGGCAGTTGATGATCCGGCATGATGCGAAAATGCGACCCGGGCGCCGAACGCGGATCAACCTTGCTGCCGTACGTGCGGCCTAACACTTTTGTGATGCGCCAGGGGTCTGTTTGCTCACAACTGAGAGCAAAGATGAAAGCGGCAGCTAACGGAGTCGCAATGCGGCTGAAGGCCGGCAAATGATAACGCCGGAGTTGTGTTTGCAAACAATGCCAGATTTCACGGCTGATAAAGGCATATAACAAGACGAATAGGGGGTTGAGATGAAGGTTGAGGCGATATTCCACCCAATTCGTTTTGATGTAGCCGGTGGCGAGGATCGGCAGGATGAACGCGATGCAGGTAAAGTAAGCACCGGAGTGTTTGTGACTCGCGTGAAGAAGCAGCAGTAACGCAAAACACACGAAGAGAGCCATCACCGGAAACGCGTAAAGGAAGCCGAGATAATACAGCTTCGGCAGGCCGGCTTGCAATTTTAGAAATTCCCGCACGCGGTTCATCAACATCAGGGCCTCGTCGCCATTCTGCCAATGCGACCAATCGCGCACAGCCCAGAAACCGAACATGAGAACAATCAATCCGGCGGCGAGCTTGATTTCAGGACTCCGCCAGCCCTCGAAGCCCTTGCCGGAGAAAAATAAATATCCCCCGATCAGTAAAGTGGCTAGGGTGAATTGCCGGCCATAAGTCGCCAGCAGAACCGCTAACGGCAATAACCAGCGGCCGATGATATAAAAACGTTGTCCGCGCAATCGCCATTTCGCTATAAGCAGCGCCAACGCCAGCGCCAGCGCCAACGGCCATAAATCCATCACCACCCGTTTGGGTAACAGCCCATAGAATTTTTGAAAAAAACTGCGGATAATGCCAAACGGCTGAAAAAAATCCCGGTAGCCGTGTTCCTGTCCGGGAATGGCAAAACCATACTGAACCAATATAAAATGCACACCTGTCACGACGACAAGTACGAAAGCTGCTCCGCCTAAATACCAGCGCTCTTTGTTTGGCCGGCCGGGTTGCACGGCCAGCGCCAAATAAACCAATGCCAGCGTCAATCCTAATTCATGAAAAAAAATCGTGCTGGCCGAAATCAAAATACTCCAGCGAAACCAACGCTGCTCGCCGGCGACGGCGCCGCGATAAATGGCATACAACGACAGCAGAAATACGAACGTGAAACCGGCGTACATGCGCCCGTGGCGCGCGAACTCAAAATCCCAATATGAAAAAGTCAAAATAAACGCGGCGAGCAAGCCGACGTGAGAGGAAAAGACGCGTTTGCCGAGAGCATAAAGCATGACGATCGTGCCGCAACTAAACAAGACGCTGGGTAAACGCAATGCCCACTCCGTCAAGCCCCCAATACTAGCCGACAGCGCGGAAATATAATTTGCGAACAAGCCGCGAACGTAGATCATCCCGGAAGGAAAGCGGGGATAGCCGTGCTCAAGGATGCCTTGCACGGCCAACGCCGTGATGGATTCATCACCCCAAAAATTGAGATGCCCCAAATTGATCAAACGCAGAAACAGGCCGGCTGCCGCCATGGCGGCCACAAGATATTCTGCTAAAGGCGTCTCGTCGAATGGACGGGCTTGTTTCATATGAATGTTGGTTATCAGGTATGCCGCCCCAAATGTACTGCAAGCCGATTTTTTACGTAACCTCGGATCACTGGTGGTTAAACGATTCGGTTAGCCAGATGCGCGAATCGGCGCCCGCTTGCAGCCTGCTGTTTAATACAAACCATTCGCCAGGACTGGCGAACAGCACGAAAGGGTTTTTTGCGAAATCGCAACTTTTATACGACAGATGTTCCGGCGGGCCTTATTTGACAGTATTTTGCTAATCCCGGGTGTCACCCCTCACGCAAGTCACAGTGTGTTTGTGGCCACAAAAGTTGCACGGTTGTAATTAACTGGAATCGAATTGCCATGAATTCTTTCAAATACTGGCTCATGCTCGCGCTGCTTCTGGTAAGTTTTATCAATGTGGCGGCAGGTGGCGCACGTTCAAAGCCCGCGCCTCAAAAAAAGAGCATGGTCGCATCACACGCGCCGCTAACCGAGCCGTTCCTGGCAAAACCCGCAATCGGCGCGCCTTTTCGTGATCCGGTTTTTGGCACAACCATCACGCGCTTGACCGACGCTGCGGCACAGCATGCCGAGGGCTTTGTTTGTTACTATTCCAAACTCGACCCTTTCAATGCCGACGAAACGAAGATTTTGATTTATCGCAGAGGCGGTCAATGGTTTATTTATTCCCCGGCAAATCACACTCTGCGGCGTGCGCCTGTCAAAAACAGTCAAACCGATGCACAACCGCGCTGGCATCCCACGCAGGCAAATATTCTTTTTTGGTTTGATGCGAATAAAATCATGCAGCATGATTTTGCTACTGGCCGCACGACGACCATTCACACGTTCCCCGCCTATCAATTTGTAACGAATTTTGATGAAGGCAATTACAGCGCGGACGGCCGTTACGTTGCACTGGCCGGGAAAAATTGGCCCTGGCAAACCGGTTTGCAGGAATTTTTTGTTTTTGATTTGAATGAACGTTTGTTGCCCGGCAAACCCATGCCAGCAACCGGCCGCACTGTCGATTGGGTGAGTATCTCGCCTTCGGGAAAGTATGTTGTCGTGTTGGTGGGATCGCCTCACGGAGCGGGGCAGTGGCAGGGCGTCGATGTCTACCGTGCGCCGGAGATGGAGTTGCTGCCGCATGCTTATTATCCTTACAGCGATCACGCCGATCTTGGAATTGACGGCGACGGCAATGAAGTTTATGTTACCGACAACGCCGAAGATACTTACCCGGATCGATTACGCCACCTGGAAAAATATCGTTTGGATAATGGCGTCAAAACCGATTTGCTGGGATGCGCGTGGGGCCTGAGCCGGCTGGTTTCGTGCCGCAACTTCGCTGCTCCCGGCTGGGCGATTATCAGCACCTACAGCTCACCGAAACATTTGGCGGAGGAAAAAACATATCCGTTCGATGATGAAATCTTTGCTGTGAAATTGGACGGTTCGCGCGCGGTGAAACGCATTGCGCATCATCGCAGCCAGCGCTTTGCGGTGGGCGACTATTCTTACAATAACTATTGGGATCAACCGAATGCCGTAATTTCGCGCAGCGGCAATTATATTTTATTCAGCAGCAACTGGCGTGAGCTGGGGGCGCCGCAGGATGTTTATTTGATCGATTTGCGCGAGCAGGAGGGATGGATTACCGGCGAATGAGAAGCGCGAGAGCCGCCCGGCGTCTTCTGGTTCTATTCATGTTTTGCCTTCAGCATGCGTCGCAGTGAGAACGAGGAGGGCGGCAGCCCGGTTTTTGTTATGGCTGGATCGCTTTTCAACATCTGTTCAAGAGAAGCGTGCAAGGCTGCTTCAAACTCCTCGAGGCTTTTGAAGCGGCGTTGCAGCGAGCGGTCGCAGGCGCGGTCGATCGTGCTGGCGAAAAGCGGCGGCAGTTGCGGTTGCTGCGCGGCTAGGGGAGGTAGCGCCAGTTCATTGACTTGCGAAAGGTCGGTCAGGCTTTCGTGTTTTGCAAAAGGGTGTTCGGCGCAAAGCAGTTCGTATAAAATCATTCCGACGGCATAAATATCACATGAAGGCGCCGGCGTACCGTGGTGCAACCACTCGGGCGCGCTGTAATGCCAGCGCGGGCCGTCGAGTTGTTTGGTTGCTGCAAATGTTTCGACGAACACCGGGATGAAGAAATCTGTGATTTTTAATTCACCGCCGGTGAGCAGCCAAATGTTTGCCGGCTTGAGATTGCAGTGAAAGATTTGCTGTTTATGTGTTTGCTGCAAAATGCGGCAAACCTTGATGCCGATTGCCAAGACTTCGTAGGGCGATAACCGGTTTTTGTTGACCAGAGTTTGTTCCAGCGAAGTGCCTTCAAGATATTCCCGCACAAAGAAGAATAAACCCTGCTGATATCCCATATCATAAATCAACGCCAGGCCGGGCTGCTCCAGCCGCCCGAGCCGCTGCAATGTTTTGACGGTTTGCTCGCGCGTCGAGGTGTTTTGCGTGAGACGATGGCTCATCTGCGGGCTGAGGGCTTTGAAAATAACGCGGCGTTCCAGGTGGCGATCACGGCCCCGATAAGTACCGGCGTTTCGGTTGCTGCGCAGTTTTTCCACGACTAAGAATTTGCCCAAGAGATGATTGCGCTTTTCATCGACGTAGTCGAGGGGATTATACCACACGGCGCTATAGGCTTCGATACGGGAACCGGGAACTTCGGCCGGTAATGCTCCGATAAATTTCGCGGCTACCGCTTCCGCTCCCAGGTCGCGTTCGAAAAAATTGCGTTCAAACAGCAAACGGCTGCTGCTGTTTTCCAGCGTGTCGCGTCCGTTCGGTGTTGCAGGTTTGGCCGTGCTCATGTTGAGCGCTTCGTGCAACATGGTCAGATGTTGGACAGTTGGTGCAACCGTGTCCGTTGCGGCTGCGTGAACGATCATCCCGATGGCGAGGCGGTTGCTGGCGGGCACGGAAAAATTGTAATTTTCAATCTTGTGGAGCAGATCGACCGCCGCGAGAGCCAGGCGTTTGGCTTGTGGGGCAAATGCGATTAACCCGTCGCGCAGAAGATAGCACGTCGTTTCCGCTGATTTGCCCAGATACTTAGTCGAGAATGTTAAAAAACGATGCGCAAGATTTTCGGCTAATTGTGCATTGGTGAACTGCACGATTTTTTCGAGATTGTTGATTTTAAGCAACAACACACTGCGCCGCGCCTGCGAAATGGGCTCGCCCGCTGCCGAGGTTTGTCCGTTCCAGCTCGGTGAAGCGATGCGCTGCAAGATTTCTGCGACAAAGTCTTGCGAGGTTTGACTGGTATCGAGTTTGTATAACGCATATTGCAGCGCGCAGAATTCGCGCACCGCATGGAGTGTGGTCAACGTTTCATAGTGTGAGGCGGCGGTGAGCAGTGTTTGCCGCTGCTGCTGCAGTGCGGCGTCTTGCTCGGAATGCTGATGGATGAGGTAGGCATAATCGAGCGCGCGCAGTTGGCGAATCACCTCAACGTGGGGGCTGATCTGTTCCAGGCGGTCGAGCAGGCTGCGTACTTCATCAGCGCGTCCCAATTGCTGGCCTAGACTCGCAAGCTGGCGCAGGTTTTGGGCCTCGCCGCCTTGCTCCAGCAAAACGACTTGCTTGAGCGCTTCATAAGCGTGTTCATGCTGCGCTTGATTTTTGAAGTAGAGAAAAAAGGATAGATAGATTTCTTTTTCGAAGGGCGGATGAAACACCAGTGCCCGCTGATACACGCGAATTGAAAAGTCATCAAGCACTTGCCGGGCGAGCAAAAACCGGCAAATTTTCAGGCAAAGCTCTTCATCCAGAGAAAAATGATCGAAGGCATGTTCATAAGCTTTTCGGGCGGCTGCGGAATATTCGTTGAGCGCAAGATAGGACAAAGCCAATTTTTCATAGACGTCCGGTGAGTGGCCGCCGTTTTGGAGGAACTGCTCAAATCGTTCTGCGGCTTCGGCGTATTGGCCGCGCGCAAAATATGCTTCGGCGAGCGTTTGCAGAATGGAGGCAAGGCGATTGGACTGTTGGGGTAAGTTGGTCATCGCAAACAAGGGCGAGTGACGCCGTATCCTTATTCTTGCCGGGTGAATTCCAGAGGTTTAACATCTCCCTCCACGACTTTGATATTTGCGCGTTGATGCATGATGCGGCCGGTGCTGTCTTTGACGGCGATGGTGTATTGCCCCGGGCGCAAAAAGAAACCGACATCGGCAACATTGCGCACCGGGCCGAGCAGCGCATCATTGACGAACAGCAGCGCGCCGTCATATTGTGAACGATTCAAGCCGGGCAAGTAAATGCGGCCGCCGGCGCGCGGCACAAGGCTGGTGGTTGGCGCATTAATGCCGTTTTCATTTTTAGTCTCGGAGGTTTCGTCTGCATTCAAATCATCGCCATCTGCCGGCGTATCGGAATTGGCCGCGGGCGTGCGTGCGCCAGATTGCGGCGCCGCGCTCGCAAGTGTGGCGTTATTGCCGGCGGCTTTTGTTGAATCGCGTCCGGGTGCTTGAGTTTGCTGCGACGCGCCGTCATTCGCTGTTTCAACCGGCCGCAGCCGCGGCAGCGGCAGGCCGAAAGCGCCGCTGTCGATTTGAACCACGGTAATATCTTCGCGCCTTTTAGTAACGCCGGCCGAAGCCAGGTCTTCATTTTTTTCGAGGTCCGTTTCCCTTGATAAAAGCGCCGTTCCCAGATTGCATTCCTGAAAAGACCGCATCACGCCATAACCGGATGCTGCCAACAGCAATATGAAAGCGCCGGCAATCATCCTGCGACGTGTTATGCGAGATTTCTTCTGCGTGGCGGCAGGCGCTGCTTCATTTGGGCTTAACTGTTTTTTGATGAAACGATCTTCCGCGGGCAACAATTTAGGGTTTTCATTGGGAATCGTCATCTTACCCTTACCCCATGGCGACGATTTTGCAATACCCTTCTTGAGACGGACAACGGCTGCCGTAATGTTGTCGGAGCCGTTTGATTCTTTCGCGTGCAGAACAAGTTGTTCCACCGTTTTTTGCAGGAACGTGTCCTCTTTTGTACGCGCGAGTCCTCTGAAAATGGCTTGATCGTCCAGGGCGTTGTGCAAACCGTCGGTGCAAAGCAAGAAAGTTGTGGCTTCCGGGAGTGGAAACCATTGCACATCAATTTTGACGGAGGGATGAGTGCCGAGGGCGCGCGTCAACACATTTTTTTTGCGAAAATGCTGCGCCTCGTCCGCGCTGATGTCGCGATCCTGCAACAACTCGTTGATCCAACTGTGATCCTCTGTCAACGGCGTGATGGTCTCGCGCGATAGACGATAAATGCGACTGTCGCCGACGTG
>SZPB01000150.1 GCA_030263535.1 Cytophagia bacterium CHB2 | reverse complement strand
GACGCCGGCAACATCGGTTTGAACGAACGCATTTTGCAGGATTATCTGGATATGGGCGGTAATATCTGGGTTTGCGGCAGCAATGTCATCGAAGCCATTACCGGCAACTCGCCCACCGGCGTCGAATTCGCGCCGAATAGCATGCCGTATAAATATTTTCATGCGTTGCGCGCCAAGGCTGCCAATCTGAATTTGGATTGGCTGATTGGTTTGGATGATCGCTTTCCGGATGCTTCCACGAGTTATCAAGTGCCCAATACCACGATCTTTCAGTATTTCCTCACCGAGGTCAATCAACTCATTCCACAACCTGACGCCATACCGGTTTATTTTTTCAGCTCGAATTACTACCGCGATACGCGGCGGGCGATTGACGTCAACAGTGAAGAGTTTGCCGGCACGCCGAACGCGATTGTTTACAAGGGCGATACATTTAAAACGGCGCTTTTTGGCTTCCCCTTGGTCAGCATCGCGCGGGCGGGCGCGGCCAGTTTTAACATTGTTAACACTGCGGCGATGACCAAAACCGTGCGTTATATTTTGGAGCAAGAATTCCAGGAACCGAAATAATCCGATTAGCAACAGGTTCTGCCTATTGGGGCAAAATGATTATGATAAACTGGCAATTGCTTTTGCTCCCAAATGGTTTTGCAATGATTCATTCATTCGTTTGCGATGACAAGCCTGAATTCTAAAAGGATCAGGAGTTGCCGCGTGAAGCAGCAGAAGAGGAGTGTCAAAAAAGTATAATGCCATTTCGCGCTAATTTTTTGTTACTTTGGGCGGCCATCGTATGGCCGGGCGAATTTGTTCTTTCTGAAACCGGCCTTCCCGTTAAAAGCAAAGGCGAAATTGAATTTTATTTTGACAGCGCCTCGTTTCGCGCGGCGCAAGGCCAGGTTTTGCAGGAATTTTATTATCAAATTCCCTTCGAACAGCTTGAGTTTCGTCCGGCCGGCGCCGGCTTTGAAGCGGAATTCAAAACCGGCGTCACGCTTTCCGATTCTGCCGGCCAGGTGTTGCTGCGCGACGAATGGACTCAGCCCCTTGCCGCGGCCCAACGCGAGGAAATTGCGGGGCGTTCCCTCCCGAATCAATTCGAGCTGACGCTTTCTCCCGGCCGTTATTTCATTTCTCTTGCCGTCAGCGATAGCCATTCCGGCAAACAGGGTATCGCAGAGTCGTGGTTTCGCGCGCGCGCTATTCCGGAAAACGGCTTAGCGCTCAGCGATCTGCAGGCCGCAAGCAGCATCGCCGTTGATACCTCGCAAAGCAAGTTTTCCAAGAATGGCCTGAAGGTCGTGCCACATGCCAGCGCCGAGTTTAGCCCCTCACAGCCCTTGTTTTATTTTTATTTTGAGATCTATAATCTCGCGCCTGCGGATAGTTATGAGGTGCATTATAGCATGAAAAACGCGCACGGCGAGGTTCTACGCTCACTGCCGGCCAAAATGGCGCGTGCGCAAGCTTCCTCCAGCGTCGAAGTCGGAGGCATTCATGCCGCCAATTTGCCGGATTCGATTGCGTTTCTGGCAATTGCTGTGCGCGGGCGAAGGGCGGGCGAGCGTGCGGCAATTGAAAAGGCGTTTCGCATTCGCGCGAGCGCCGCGGCTTGGCGCGAACATTTGCCGGATATCGAATTGGAGCAAATGACAGAAGCGGAGTTCAAGTTGCATCTCGAGCAGGCGCAATATCTGTTGTCGGACGATGACAAAAGCATGCTAAAGGCGCTGGAGGTGGGCGCGCAGAAAAGTTTTGTGGGCCGGCTGTGGCGCCAACTCGACCCCCAGCCGGAAACGCCTGCGAATGAGTTTCGTGAAGAGTATTACAAGCGTGTGCGTTATGCCGAAGAAAAGTTCAGCTCGGGCTTCAGCCCCGGCTGGAAAAGCGATCGCGGACGCATCGCGATCAAATTTGGCGCGCCGAATGAAGTGGAGCGTTATCCGGCAAAAACCACGGCGCGGCCTTACGAGGTGTGGACATATTACCGCGAAGGCCGCAAGCAGTTTATCTTTGCCGATATTGAAGGCTTTGGGAAGTATGTTTTGATTTATTCGAGCGACGAGCGGGAGTTGACGCGCCCGGATTGGAAAATGATTATCGACGCGCGCTGATCATTTTCACGGCATGGGCAGGAAATCCGGCGACAGAACGAGCGATAACAAGGTGCCGATAACGATAATGCCGATCGCCACCCAGCGCTCCGGCACGGCATGGTCGCGCACATAAATGATCGAACAGAAGAGGGTACACATGGTGAGGCGCGTCGCCCAGGGGGCGTAATCGCTGACCCAGATCAAAAACACCAACAGCGCGATTGTCGTTACCGCCAGCAAGCGTGTCAAGAATACCGAATTATCAGAAAGCTTCATGAGCCATCCACCTGAGGTGTTTTCCAAAAATTCTATACGGCTGCCGGCGTGAAGCCGCGCGCGGCAGCCAATTCAGCGCGCGCCGGGGTTAAACATAGCCAAGATTGCGCAACTCATTTTCACGATCCCGCCATTTTTCTTTCACCGCCACAAACAGTTCCAAGTAAACCGGACGCTCGATCAACGCTTCCAGCTCTTCGCGCGCCTGCTTGCCCACCTGCTTGAGCGCGCTGCCGCCTTTGCCGATCATGATTCCTTTTTGCGATTCGCGTTCGACATAGATCACGGCGCGAATGTAATCCTTATGGCCGGGGCGTTCGATGAACTCTTCGACGGTTACGCTGGTGGAATAGGGAATTTCTTCGCCATAGCGCAGAAAAATTTTCTCGCGCACAATCTCGGCGGCGAGAAACCGTTCGGGGTGATCGGTGATCAGATCGGTGGCGTAAAAGGGTTCGTGCGGCGTGAGATACTTTTCGAGCAGGCCGGCCAGCAACTCCAAGCCGTCTTTGTGCAACGCTGAAATCGGCACGATTTCCTTGATCTCCGGCCGCGTGCGCAAATTCGCTATCAGGGGCAGCAACACATCCTTGTTGATGCGGTCGATTTTGTTGATGGCGACAATCACCGGGCGATTGGTGTCGGCGAGGCGGTCCAGAATTTTGGCATCCATCGCGGATAGCGTCGACTCCGGTTCGATTAACATCAACTCGACGTCCGCTTCTTTGATGGCGGCATATGCCGTGCGCACAAAGGTGTGCTGCAATTGATAACTCGGCTCCAAAATCCCCGGCGTATCGAAAAAGATCATTTGACTGTGGGGCCGATTGAGGATGCCGAGAATGCGCTTGCGCGTGGTTTGCGGTTTGGGAGAAACGATCGACAGCTTGAACTCGAGGAGCGCGTTCAGCAAAGTCGATTTGCCGACATTCGGCTGGCCGATGATGGCGACATAGCCGGCGCGGAACGGTGTGCTTTCGGGCGTGCCTTGCGATTCCAAAACGGCTTCAGAAGATTTCGTGTTTTCGGATTTTGCGCCGTTGCCAGAAGACAACAGAGGCTCTGTGGTTTGCCACGCTTCCAAAGTTTTCACACTCATGGGTCGAATTCGATGGCTAAAGTTGAACTTCCCTGACGCGATACGACCCGCCGACCGTGGCTAGTCACTCACTAACGGAGACGCTCAAAGCTCCTGTCATAAAACAGATTTATTTTGAGTGTCACTACACGTATGTTGTACCCGCAGAGCGTTTATTCGCCGAGAGACATGATAAATTTTTATTGTTTTTTATGCCCCAAAATGCAGAGACGCCATCTCGGCGTCTCGGGAAATGCGCTGCTGTTTGCCGTATTGAACAGATCAGCAACGCATCGAAATCGGAAGAGAGTTGCTCGCCGCCAGCCGTGCGAGGCAGGAACTCTTCCATACCTGCCGCTGGCTGATCTTGCGGACGAGAGACGAGTTAGAGCGCGTTTGCTGTTCGTTACGCGCTCAGTCTGAAACGGGCAACTGTCACCTCACTCCATGATTCATTGGGATCGGCCGTGCGCCGTTTGCCTCCACTATAGACGGGTTGCGCTCAGCCACGGCTGTGTGTGACTGTGTCGCTGCAATTGATAGAATCCATAGTAACCCGAGTAGAATCGTCATCATGACAGTTACAAAGAGAGACCTCTTCACCGCTCCTCCGTTAAGCTAGGTTCGCAACTCATACCATTCAGGTGATTAATATTTAATATGCCCGGGCAACCAGCACGCGCTGCGTCGAGGGCTTGCCCGTGATCAGGCATTTGCCCGCTTCTGGTTTGCCATCGAGCGGAATGCAGCGAATCGTGGCCTTCGTCTCTTCTTGCAGACGCTCTTCGGCCTCGCGCTCGCCGCACCAATGCGCCCAGAAAAACTTCGCCTGGGCAGGGTCATCGATTTGCTGCTTGAATTGTTCGTAATCGTCGATCTCACGCGTGTTGCGCTCACGAAATGCCAGCGCGCGCTGATACAGGCTGGCCTGAATCTGTTCGAGAGTGCGCAGAATTTCCTGCGTCAAATCCGCCTGCGGCGCCACACGCTTTTCTCCGGTATCGCGGCGCACCAACACAACATTGCCGCTTTGCACATCTTTCGGGCCAAGTTCGATGCGAATCGGGACCCCGCGTTTTTCCCATTCGTTGAATTTGTAGCCCGGGCGATAATTATCGCGATCATCGACTTTGAAATTGAATTTGCCCCGCCACTCGGCAACGAGTTGGTTGGCGCGTTCCATGACGAGCGCCTTCTCCTCGTCTTTCCGCCAAATCGGGACCAGCACGACCGGAAGCGGCGCAAGCTTGGGCGGCAATACCAAACCGTTGTCATCGCTATGCGCCATGATCACCGCGCCCACCAGGCGCGTCGACACGCCCCAGCTCGTGGCCCATACATATTCCAGCGCGCCCTGTTCGTTGAGATACTTGACGTCAAACGCTTTGGCAAAATTCTGCCCGAGATTGTGCGAAGTGCCGGCTTGCAGCGCCTTACCGTCTTGCATCATGGCTTCGATGCAATACGTACGCAACGCTCCGGCAAATTTCTCTTTTTCTGTTTTGAGGCCGGCGATGACGGGGATCGCCATATAGTCCTCGGCAAATGTCTTGTAAACCTCGAGCATTTGCCGCGTTTCTTTTTCCGCCTCTTCCAGGGTCGCGTGCGCCGTATGGCCTTCCTGCCAGAGAAATTCCGTGGTGCGCAGGAAGAGCCGCGTACGCATCTCCCAGCGCACGACATTTGCCCATTGGTTGATTAAAATCGGCAGATCGCGATAAGATTGAATCCATTTGCGGTACATCGACCAGATGATGGTCTCGGACGTGGGGCGAACCACCAATGGTTCTTCCAGCTTTTTGCCGCCGCCCTGAGTGACGATCGCGCATTCCGGCGCAAAGCCTTCAACATGCTCCGCTTCTTTCTGCAAGAAGCTTTCGGGTATAAACAGCGGAAAATAGGCGTTAACATGGCCGGTGTCTTTGAACATCTTGTCAAGGCCGGCTTGAATCTTTTCCCAAATGGCGTAGCCATTCGGGCGAATCACCATGCAGCCTTTAACCGGTGAATAATCCGCCAACTCGGCTGCGCCGATGACATCGGTATACCAGCGGGAATAATCTTCAGATCGTTTGGTAATGCGTTCGGAACGTCCTGTTAATTGCTCTTCCGCGTTTTTTTCTGTTTCCATGAGTCCTGCATTTCTTTAAAAAAATAGGGACAGCCACTGATGACGCTGTCCCTTCCTAGGTTTGAAAAATCGACGCAAAATATACCATTTGAGCCAGAGATTGTCAAGCCGAATTTCGGCTTGACCAAATCGGGGTGAACAAAATTTTTTGGTGAATTATTGTTCAGAGGGAAAGATGCCGCGGCAATTCTTGAAGATTTACACAGTGGGCGATAGTGGGATCGAACCACCGACCTCTGGTATGTGAGACCAGCGCTCTAACCATCTGAGCTAATCGCCCATGAACGCTAAATGAACGCGCGAAAAATAGCGATTGAGCCTCCCAAAGTCAAGTGAAATGTCCCAAGCGCAACGGGGGGTACAGCAACATGTGATCTCAACCATATCTTCCTTCGATATACTCCGCGGTTTTGGGATTTGCCGGTGTGAGGAAAAGATCTTCTGTGCGGCTGTGCTCGATCAATTCGCCGAGCAGCATGAAGATGCACTCATCGCTCACGCGCCGGGCTTGCGCCATGTTGTGCGTGACAATGACAATGGTATAGCGGCCGGCCAGTTCGAACATCAGCTCCTCGATGCCCCGCGTCGCTTCGGCATCAAGCGCGGAACAAGGTTCATCCATTAAGATGATTTCCGGTTTGAGCGGCAGCAGGCGGGCGATGCACAGCTTTTGTTGCTGCTCCAGTTGCAGGCTCGTGGCGCGCGTGTGCAACTTGTCTTTCAAATCTTTCCATAACGACACATTCTGCAGCGCCTGTTCAACCGCCTCATCCAGCAGGGATTTTTTCAGATCTTTGCGCTCGGAATGAATGCGCAAGCCGAACACGATATTCTCATAGACCGAAATCGGCAGCGGATTCGGGCGTTGAAACACCATGCCGATGGCCTTGCGCAACTCCGGCAGCGAGACGTCCGGATCATAAATGTTCTTGCCAAGCAGCTTGATTTCACCCGTCGTGGTGACGTTGCCATAACGCTCGTTGACGCGGTTGAAGCAGCGCAATAGCGTGGTTTTACCGCAGCCGGAAGGCCCGATCAGCGCGGTGATGATGCCGCTTTTCACCTTCACGCTGACGTTGTTGAGCGCTTGAAACTTGCCGTACCACAAACTGAGATTGTTGGTGACGATGCTGTATGCCAGGGAATCGCTCATCCGAAAATTCCGTTCACGTAATCATAGGTTTTCTGCTGCGAGGGCGCATCTGAAAAAATCACCTCGTTGCGGTCGATTTCGACGAGCTCACCGTTGAGCAAAAAGGCCGTGCGGTCGGCCAGGCGCCGCGCCTGCTGCACCAGGTTGGTGACGAGTATGATCGTGACTTGTGAGCGCAATTCCTTGAGCACGTCTTCGATGCGCATGGTGGTCACGGGATCGACGGCAATGGAAAATTCATCGAGACAGAGGATTTCGGGCTGATGCGACAGCGCCCGCGCAATGGTCAAACGCTGCTGTTGCCCGCCGGAAAGCTTGGTGCCCAGGCTTTGCAGGCGATCTTTGACTTCGTCCCACAAGGCCGCCTGGCGCAGGCAGCGCTCGACGAGCGCATCCAAGTCAGACTTGTTGCGCATGCCGGCCATGCGCGGCACAAAAGCGACGTTATCATAAATCGACAACGGCAAGCCCACCGGCAGGGGAAACACCATGCCGATTTTGCGCCGCAATTCGAAAACGTTCTTGATTTGCCGGACATCTTGGCCATCGACTTTGACCTCGCCGAGCACGCTACTGCCGGCAATGAACTCAATCGTGCGATTGATGACCTTCAGCAGCGTGCTTTTGCCCGATTGCGCCGGACCGATGACGGCCAAGATCTCGTTGCAGTGCACGTCCAGCGAAATGCCGCGCAGCGCCGTGGCCTCGCCGTATTTGACGATAAGATTGGAGATTTCGATTTTTTTCTGATTGGAATGTTGCATTGCTCCTGCCGCGAATTCACAAATCACCACTTCTTGCGCGCGCGTAAATAAATCCGCAGGCCAATGGCCAGCGCATTGACCAGCAACACCGTTCCCATCAAAACCACCGCAGTGCCGTAGGGCAATGCTTTCGGCACATCCGGCACTTGCGTTGAAATGGTAAAGAGGTGCATGGAAAGCGCCATGCACTGATCGAACAACTTGTAAGCGAAGATATCGCCCTCGGCAATTGCTTTAAAGAAGACGGCGCCGGTGAACATGACCGGCGCGGTTTCACCGGCGGCGCGCGAGACTTGCAAAATGATGCCGGTCAAAATACCGCTGATAGAGTTCGGCAAAACGATGTGGCGAATGGTTTGCCAGCGTGTCGCACCCACGTTCCAGCAGGCGTCGCGAAAAGCCAGGGGCACGGCGGCGAGCGCCTCTTTCGTGCTGGCAATGATCACCGGCAGAGTCATGATGGCCAGCGTCAAAGAGGCCGCGAGAATCGAGCGGCCCATGCGCGCGAACAACACAAAAGCGCCCAAGCCGAAGAGTGCGTGTACGATGCTCGGCACGCCCGCAAGATTGACCACGGCGAGGTTGACGATGCGCGTAAACCAGTTATCGCGCGCATACTCGTTGAGATAAACCGCGGCCAGCACGCCGATGGGCGCGGCAATGAGCAACGAGATGCCGACGAGATATATCGTGCCGAGCAGCGGCGACCAAATGCCGCCGGCGCGCATGCCGCGCATCGGATTGGTGACGAGAAAATCGAGTGATAAGATCGGCGCCGCCTGGTAAAATAGGTATCCGATAATCAACAGCAGTGGCGCGATCATGAGCAGCGTCATCACCAGAAAAACGATTTTCGCTAGCATTTCCGTGCGTTTTTTCTTGCGTACCAACGCCGTGCTCGTGAACTTTCCTTGCTCCGACGGTTGCTTGGCAGCGCTTGCGGGTTGCAGAATGCTGGCTGCCACGGGTTTTTGATGATCCATAATAACCTCACCGTTGGTCACATTTTACACAAACACAATGTCGCACAGCGTGGGGCCCCGGGCAAACTGGCCCGATTGCGATTCCAACGCAGCGAGTTAACGCTAGCAGTGAAGCAACCATGGCCGTCACTTGCCGCGAATTCCCTTGACCACCAAATCTGCGACGAGATTCACCAGGAACGTAATCGAGAACAACAGAATACCGATAATAAACAAGACTTGATAGTGTTCGGAGCCGACCGGCGCTTCGCCCAGTTCGGCGGCGATGGTGGCCGTGAGCGTGCGCACGGAATCGAGCAGACTCGTGGGGATTTTGACGGCATGGCCCGTGGCCATGAGCACGGCCATGGTTTCGCCGACGCCGCGGCCAATGCCAAGCAGCACCGCCGCGAGCAGACCGTTCTTAGCCGCCGGCAGCAGCACGCGATAAATCAATTGCCAGCGCGTCGCGCCGAGCGCGAGCGCGGCTTCACGATAGGAATCCGATACAGCTTTGAGAGAGTCTTCGCCGATCGAAACGATGATGGGCACGCTCATCAACGCCAGAATGATACCGCCATTCAACACCGTCAAACCGATGGGCGCATGAAACACATCGATAATAATCGGATTCATCACCGTCAAACCGATGAAGCCCCACACTACCGAGGGAATGGCGGCGAGCAATTCGATCACAATCTTCAGCGTTTCTTTAGCTTTCTGGCCGCAGAATTCCGAAATAAAAATCGCCGCACCCAAACCAAAAGGCACGGCGATCAGCATTGCTAGTCCGGTGACACTGAAGGTGCCGGCAATCAACGCGAGCACACCATAGCGTTTGTTGGCGGCCGAGGTTGGGTACCACTCCGGGCTGGTGAAAAATTCGCGCAGATTCAAGCCTGAGAACAGATAACCGGCGCCCTCGCGAAAAACAAAAATGAAAATCAGCGCGACGAACACAATCGCGCTGATGCCGCAAAACCAGATCAATCCCTCGATGAGAGATTCGCTCAGCGTTTCCAGACGGCGGCGGTTCATGGTTTAGTGGTTCCCTGCGTTTTCACCTGCGTCCGGTGAAAGCTGCGCCATGGGCACATAGCCCGATTCGGCGACGATCTTTTGGCCTGCCTCCGAGTGAATCCAGTCGAGATATTTTTGGGCATGTTCACTGGGTGTTCCCGAGGTGTACATATACAGCGGGCGGGCAATAGGATAGGTTTGATTCAAGGTGGTTTCGATCGTGGGCGGATACGCCGGATCATTTGCGGTTTTCTTCACGCGCAACATTTTCACACCGGGAGTGGCGTAGCCCATGCCGCTGTATCCAATCGCGCACGGCGTCTTGGCAACCAGTTCGACGACGTCTTTCGAGCCGTTCATATCCACCGAACCGAGCTTGAAATCGAGCGCATGGCCTTTGGCCTTGCCAATGGCTTCGCGAAAGTATTCGTAGGTGCCAGAGTTGGATTGCCGGCTCACGCGGATAATTTCATCGTTGGAACAGGAAGAATTCGTAACGCCCAGTTGTGACCATTTCACCACCGTGCCCTCCGAACCGTAAATATCCGCAAGCTGCTCCAGCGTAATTTCCTCCAGCGGATTGTCTTTGTGAACATACACGGCGAGCGCATCATATCCGACGATATACTCTTGCGGCTCTTTGCCGGTGTTGGCCTTCGCGCGCGCGATTTCATCTGCGTGCACTTGCCGGCTGCAATTGGCAATATCAACGGTGCCATTGATCAGCGCGGCAATACCGGTTCCCGAGCCGCCGCCAGAAACTTCCACGGAAACAGTCGAATCCACCGCGGCGTAAGCCTCGGCCCAGGCCTGCGCCAGGTTGACCATGGTGTCCGACCCTGCATTTTGAATTGTGGGTTTTTCGACTCTCCCGCCGCCGCAACCGAGTAGCGCTATCCCGAACGCGACCGCGAAAACCGCGCTCTTTTGGATCGACGCTTTGAAGCGAATCACTTTCATCACTTTTCCTCCCGTGGGTTTGGTTACTGAGGATCGACGATTAAATAACTTTTCCAATCTCCAACCGCGAATAGACGCGAATCATCGCGAACTAAAAAGCATTAGCGACTATTCGCGTTGATCAGCGGTTTAAAGAAAATGAGTAAGTTATTTAAATGGCAATCCTGAAAAAGTTAACTCCTGTACGGTCTCAGCGTCTGGCCATCTGTTCTTTATGGCATATTGTCGCCGAGAATCGCTTGCACTAAATCTCGAATATGCGTTTCCAGGTAACTGTAAGTTTTTTCATAAACCGCGTGCACTTCTTCCGGTGTGCCTTGCGCTTGTGACGGATCCTGCACCTCCCAGGGAATGCTCACTGTTTTGGTCGGCGGCGGCGGAAACGCAGTTTGCGCGGTTTCGCTCAAAGCAACGATCACCTGATAATGTTCGAGGTTGACGATTTGATTGACGTACTTCGAGCTTTGGCGCGAAATATCGATGCCTTTCTCTTGCAGGAAGCTCACGGTTCCCGGATCGATCGGCTTCGGCGTAATGCCGGCGCTGCTAAAGATGAATTTCGAAATGCCAAGCCGGTTGCCGATGGCCTCCGCCATCAAGCTCGTGCTGGCATTGCCTTCATCCACGAATAAGATGCGAAACACCTCCACGCCCTGATGCTTGATGTATTTGCCGGTGCACATGTACAGCACTTCTTCGCAGATGTTGCACGATTGGTCGGCGACGCGCTCGAAGCGGCTGGCGATCAGCATCAACGGCGCGAGCGCCTCCAGCGGCAGCCGGCCGGCTTCACGCAAATGCACCAGCTCGGAATTGATGGTGTTGCGAATCGTATCGACGCGATCCTCCATTTCGAGCGTCGCCAGCGCCAGTTCCTGGTTTTGATCGATGAACGCCTGCATGGCATTGCGCAGCATCGGAATCGAGATGTTGGCAATCTCGACGAACCGGTCAAAGGGCGGCAGGGGAGAGAGGGCGGTGACCGTCAAGGTGTGCCGCGCGATGCTCTCGGCGTAATCGCCGATGCGTTCCAGTTCGTTGTTGATCTTGATCACGGCGTACACAAAGCGCAATTGCCCGGCTACCGGCTGTTGCCGCACCAGGAACTCCAGGCATAAACGATCCAGCTCTTTTTCCAATTCGTCGATATACTGATCGCGCAAAATTACGGAATAGGCGTTTTTGCGATCACTTTTGATGAGGGCTTGCAGGCTTGCTTTCAGCGCGCGCTCGGCGAGATTGCCCATTTCGATGACTTTGCGGCGTATCAAATCCATGTCTCGTTGCAGACTCTCTTCAAAATGAGAAATCATTTCGTTCTCTCCTTTGCCCTGACGCTGATGTTATGGCGCGCAGCAGCACGCTTCACGCCGGTAGATTCGAGCAAAACCGCCTATCATTAAATCGGCGTGTTATATGTGAAAATTCTGTCAAAGAATCAAGGCCTAACATTCGCCGCGCCAGTGCGGGGGGCAAAGGTAATAAAGTTCGATTGCTGCGGTTTTCCGCCGCAGCGAGGTTTCCGCTCATTGTGCTTGTCGCCAATCCGGAGTCAGGCGGAACGCTCATCTAAACCAACATGCTTGATCGTGCGCGCTTCGACCATATACACAACTTCTTCGGCAATATTCGTGGATAAATCGGCAATCCGTTCAAGGTTTTTGCTGACCAGAATCAACGACAGGCCGCGGGAAGTATTGCCGGGAGCATTCGCCATGTGCGTAATAAAGTCGCGCAAAATCTGCCGGTTCAGCGCGTCGATTTCGTCGTCTTTGCGGCATACCGCGATCGCCGTTGCGGCGTCGCGGTGAACAAAAGCATCGATGGCGTCGCGCACCATGTGTTGCGCCAGCTTCGCCAGAAGAGGAATATCGCGCAGCGGCTCGAACAGCGGTTCGCGCTGAAGCTGAAGCGTGTTTTCCGCAATGTTCACCGCATGATCTCCAATGCGCTCCAAATCATTATTGATCTTGAGCGCGGACACCACCCGGCGCAGGCTGCCGGCCATGGTCTCGTGATAGGTGAGCAGCGAAATGCAAATTTTTTCAATTTTGATTTCGAGCTGATCGATCAACACATCTTCGTCGATCACTTTTTGCGCAAGCGCCGCATCGCGATTTTGCAGCGCCAGAATGGCCGTTTCCACCGCCTTCTCCGCCAGCGAGGCCATGAACAGCAACTCGCTCAAAAGTTCATCCAGCTCCTTGTCAAAACGTTTGCGCATCGCCAAGCCTTATACAAATTCTCCCAGCGTTCCGTCATCAACAACGGAGGGTAACCATCTGAAATTACCTGCACGTAATTTTTGTGTTAAGAAGCGATTAAAAGTTGAAATTGGCCTGCGAGCGAATTTGAAAGACGGTCTCTGCGCCTTCGGGAACGGGTTTCGTCACCTCCCCATTGATTTGCAAACGCGTAGATTTGCCGAAGCAAAATGCCGGGCCAAAGCGGAACACCAGGCTTTCGTCGTCGGCCTTGTCGTTCGGTTCGACGTAGGACACGCCTCCAGCCAGCTCGAACGCATCCAGTCCGCCCAAGCCGGCAGTTGCATGCTCGAATTTTGCCGTGTAGCGGCCGGTCACATCTGCAATGAGAAAATGGCTGCCCTCGGCTGCGCCGATCGCTTCCTTTGCCAGCGCGCCATAAGCCAGTCCGCCTTCGATATCCACCTGGCATTTAGAGGAAGGACGATGCAAAGAGATGCCGAAATCCGGCGCGATCATGGTATTCGTGCCGGATGGCGCCGCAATGCCCGCCGGGGTTTGATTTACGGCAGTGATCCGGTTGGCCGCGCCCGAAACGCCAATTTGCAAATGTTCATTCACCAAGAGATTGGCCCGCCCAGTAAACGATTTACCGTTATTCACAAAATTGTTCTTGTTTTGGCCCGCATCTTCGCGTACGCCTTCGCCCGCGCCGTTGGCAACATTCACCGCGATTTGCAGGCCTTTTCCCGGCCGGCGGCCCAGTTCCACGCCGATTTGACGCGCGGAAAAATTATATTCGACCAAGAACTCTGCAGCAGCGCTGCGTTCAACCAGCAGAAGATTCGTTGACGAGCGTAATTCTTCACGCCAGACCGGGACTTTGAACTGGCCAAAGCGGATGTAATAATCGTTCGCCAGTTTGATTTTGCCTTCCGCATCCTTTAGGCGCGGATTGTTGTCGCGCATTTCGAATTGGAACGCGGTCTCGACAAAATTCGAGACTTTGCCGCGCGCACTGAAACGACCCCGGCGCATGCGAAAGCCGTTGTTCGTCCGCAGCGCGTCATTGGCGATGTCGGGATCGTATAAATATTGCAATTGAATTGACCCCGCCAGCTCCCAGCTTTGTGCATTCCTCGATTTGACCTCTTGTGCTGCACCCTCGGTGCTTGCCAAGAAAATCAGGACAAGAACCGCCAGCCTCACATTGCGTTGCTGAAGCATGCTTTCTCCCTTCCGGTTTAAATGATCTTATCGAGAGCCTCTATTGTGACAACGCCGGGATGAAAATTTTTGCGGCTAAATTTTCCGATCACTTCTCGCCTACCCTCAGAAATCTCATGAAGAGTTGCATCGCGACCGGATAGCACGACAGCGTAAAATTGTTTTAAAAATATATTAAGATAAAAACAACTGGATGTTATCTAAATGTTAAGATAATGTTAAAAAAG
>SZPB01000149.1 GCA_030263535.1 Cytophagia bacterium CHB2 | reverse complement strand
ATACTATAGCCAATCCAAAAGCCCTTCTGAAAACGCGTCTGCTTGCTCTGCCCATTGGCCCAATTCCAACGCTGCTCCAAAGTTTGCGAAACGTCAGCATGCACGATAACTTCTTGAGCGATGCTCGATTTTATCAACACCGCGAGCACGAACATCGTTCGTGTAGCATGTTTGAATTGCATCATGACTCTCCTTATGGTTAATCCGTAAGCATTAGGTCGTTTTTCCGCAACCGCGGATTAATCATAGGACATGACATCAACGCAAGGGGTTGGCAATGAAAAAAGGAGAATTGCCAGGCTGTTAAACTATTCGTCAGATTTGTTTATCATTCATATCGCAACGCCTTCACCGGATTTGCCAGCGCAGCCTTAATCGCCTGCGTGCTCACGGTCAGCACCGCGATGAGCAAAGCGACCCCGCCAGCAAGCGCAAAAATCCACCAGCCGAGATCGACGCGATAGGCAAAGTTTTCAAGCCAGCGGCTCATTGCGTACCAGGCAATTGGCCAGGCCAAAATATTCGAAATCAACACAAGCTTGACAAAGTCTTTCGAGAGCAAGCCGACGATGCCGGAGACGGAAGCGCCCAAAACTTTGCGAATCCCGATTTCTTTGGTGCGCTGCTCGGCGGCATACGAAGCCAGCCCGAGCAAACCGAAGCACGCAATGAAAATTGCCAAAATGGAAAAATTGCTGAACACCGTGCCTAATCTCTGCTCGGCCTGATATTGCTTGTCATAATCCTCGTCGAGAAAGAAATATTCGAACGGCTTGTCGGGCAGCAGCGTCGACCATTTCTGCTGCGCAAAGGCCATCGTCTCAGCGGTGTTTTCAGTTTTGAGGCGCAACGAGAGATATTGAAAACTTCGTGGCTGGACCAGCATCATGAGCGGGCCAACGCTTTCGTGCAATGATTTGAAATGAAAGTCTTTCACCACGCCGATGGCTTCGGGGCCGGTGAAACCGTCGAATTGCTTGCCAACCACCGTGCTCGGATCATTCCAGCCGAAGGCCTTCATCGCGGCCTCGTTCAGCAGCGCAACTTTGCCGTTGGTGTCAGTGGTGATTTCTTTGGAAAAATCCCTGCCGGCCAACAGCGGGATGCCATACGTTTTGAGAAAATCGTAATCAACGAACAGAAGATTCATCTGCACGCGATTGTCCTGATTCTCGCGCTCCGCTATCAGATTATTGGAAACACCTCGGCCTGGCACGCTATGCGACACCGTTGCCGAGAGAACGTTGGGATGTTGCAGAAACTCACTTTTGTAGGTCTCAAACTTTTGCGCCAACTCACTGCGGCCGCGCAACGCCAGCACGAGCATCTGCTCTTTTGCAAAGCCGAGATTTTGTTCCTGCAGAAAATTCAATTGGCGGGAAATAACCAGCGTACCGGTGATCAGCGCAATCGAAATTGAGAACTGCAACACCACCAGCACCTTGCGCAGTGAATGTGCACCAAAACGCGACAGCGGACTGCCGGCGGAGAGCTTGCCCTTCAAAACCTCGGCCGGCCTAAAAGCGGAAATGAGAAGCGCCGGATAACTGCCGGAGAGAAGGCCGACGAGAACGGTGATGAACACGATACCTGTAAGCAACGACGCGTTCGCCGTGAGATTCAAATCCAAATTCTTTGCGGCAAGCGCATTGAAAAATGGGAGAGAAATTTCGACCACCGTGAGGGCGAGCAAAACGGCCAACAGGCTATACAGCAACGATTCGCCCAGAAACTGTTTCATCAACTGCGAACGGTACGCGCCCACAACTTTGCGCAAGCCGACTTCTTTCGCGCGGCGCATCGAGCGCGCCGTCGCCAGATTCATAAAATTGATACACGCAATGAAGAGAATCAACACGGCGGCAACCGAGAAAATTTGCACGTACACCTTGCGGCTGTTGGCTTCCAGCTCGTAGCGGAGATCGGAGTGTAGATGAATCGCCGTAATCGGCTGCAAAAAATAAGTGTATATCTGATTATTGGCGCGAATTTGATCGCCGACGTAGCGGTCGGCAACGTTACTGATCTTTTGCTCCAACGCTTTTGGCGAGACGCCCTCAGCAATTTTGATATAAGTATGCAGCATGTTCGCATGCCAGTTTTGCATAAAACCCTGGCCGCGCAAGAGCGCTAATGAACTGACGACTTCGGGCTTGAAGTGGCTGTTGGACGGAATGTCCTTCATCACGCCGGTAACCAAATAACTCGTGCCGTTGACTTCGAGACGCTTTCCCAAAGCATTTTCTTGGCCGAAATATTTCAGCGCCTTTGCGCGCGTGATCACCACCGCATTGCCTTGCGCCAGCGCTTGCGCCGGATCGCCGTGCAAAAGTGGAAAAGAGAAAATGCGAAAGAAACTGGAGTCAGCGAGATACGCGCGTTCTTCATAATAATGCTGATCGGGCGCCGGACTCACTTGCACCGTTCTGGCCGGCAAAACCTGCACGACCTCGGTGATTTCCGGATAGTCGTTTACGAGCGCGGCAGCCAACGGCCCCATTGTCGGCGCAAACGAAGTGGGCACCCCGCGCGTGTCAATCGTCATAGCCACGCGAAAGATGCGATCCGCGTCGCGATGAAATTTGTCGTAACTCAACTCATCTTGTACATAAAGCAAAATCAAAATGCAGCACGCCATGCCGAGCGCGAGTCCCGCAATATTAATGAAGGAATACGCTTTGTGCTTGAGTAGATTTCTGATCGCGAGTTTGAGATAGTTCCTGAACATGAATTCTCCATTTTCGGATTTGGGATTGCGGACGGTTAATTAATTACATGCAGTGCCGCAATCCGAAATCCACATTCCGCAATCATTCATATCGCAGCGCTTCCACCGGATTCGTCATTGCCGCTTTGATCGACTGAAAGCTGACGGTGATCAATGCAATACCAAAAGCGAGCAATGCTGCCAGCAAGAACGTCAGGCTTTGGTTATTGATATCGATCCGATAGGCGAACTCCTGCAACCAGAGGCTCATGGCGTAATAGGCTATGGGCCAGGAAAACAACGTAGCCACGGCGACCAGCCGCGCAAAATCCTTGGAAAGCAACAAAACGATGTTGCCCAACGAGGCGCCGAGCACTTTGCGCACGCCGATCTCCTTCGTGCGCTGCTCCGCCGTGTAGGAAGCGAGTCCGAATAGGCCGAGGCATGCGATAAAAACCGCCAGCAACGAAAACGTGCCGAAAATTTCCCCGAGACGATGCTCGCTCTGATAAAGCTGCTCGTAGCGTTCGTCAATGAAAGAATATTGAAACGGAAAATTCGGACGGAATTCCTGCCATTTTTGTTTGAGAAATTCCAGCGTTGTCGCGATGTCTGCCGGTTGGGCCGCGCGAATTTTGACGGAGACACTGTTGAAGCTTTGTGGAGCGATAAGCAATATGATCGGCGTGATCGGCTGGTGCAGCGATTCATAATGAAAATCCTTGACCACGCCGATGATGCGCCCGCGGCGATTGCCATATTGGAAAGGCTTGCCGATTGCGGCCTCCGGCGAAGGCCAGCCGATTTTCTTCACCGCGGTTTCGTTCAAAATAAAAGCTTCGGTGGAGTCGGTGGGAAATTCTATGGAGAAATTGCGGCCCGCGGCCATTTGCATGCCGTAGGTGTCGATGAAACTGTGATCGACGCGCACATTGGCAATGCGAAAATTCAGCGGCTCACTCTTCTCGCCGTCAATTACACTGCCTCCCGACGAGTCGAGCAAGCGCCCCGAAGGCACGCGCTTCGAAGCCGAGACCCCGGCAATGTGCGGATACTGCAAAAGCTGATTGCGAATGTCGGGATAACGCTGCACAATATTTTGATCCGCAGGCAGCACGACAACGTGTTCTTTATTCAAGCCCAAATTTTTATTGCGGCAGTATTCGAGTTGATTATAAACTATGCCCATGCCGACAATCAGAATAATCGAAATCGCGAATTGAAAAACGACGAGTATGCTGCGAAAGCGCGAGCGCGTCGAGCCAATTTTCTGCCCTTTGAGAACGGCGACCGGCTGAAAGTGCGACAAAAAGAAAGCAGGATAACTGCCGGCAATGATGCCGACAAAAAGCGTCACGCCGAGCAGGCTCGCTAAAATGAAAAGCATGCTTTGCGAACGCAGCGCCAATTCCTTTCCTGTAAAGGTGTTGAATTTGGGCAATACCACTTCAACCAGCACCACTGCCAACAACAAGGCAATCAGCGCCATGACAATGGTTTCGCCAAGAAACTGCCGGATCAATTGCTGCCGTTCCGCGCCGACCACTTTGCGCAAACCAACTTCTTTGGCGCGATTGGCGGAGCGCGCCGTCGCCAGATTCATGAAGTTGATGCACGCAATCAACAACAGGAAAAAGGCGATGGCGGAGAAAATGTAAACGTACACGATATTGCCGTTCGCCTCGATCTCGGAGTCGAGATGCGAGTACAGATGGATGTCGGTCAGCCGCTGCAAGTGCAACGTCGTTTTGGGGATGGCCTCCTTGCCGTCGGGATGGTGACGGCCGATGAACTCAGGAATGGCCTGTTTAAAATTTTCTACTTGATAATTCTTTGGAAAGAGCAAGTACGTTGCGTAATTGTTGCTTCCCCAATTTTTAAACTCGTCGTCGCCAAAAACCTGTTCCAGCAATTTCATCGAACCGAGAAAGTCGAAATGGAAATGCGAGTTCGCCGGCACGTCCCGCATGACGCCGGTAACCTTCAAATCTGCGCGGCTGTCGATGTTGAGCACTTGGCCCAGCGGCTCCTCGTCGCCAAAATATTTTCGCGCCATCGCCGGCGTAAGCACGACGCCGTTGGGATCCGCCAGCGCATTCTGCGGATCGCCTTTGAGCAATGGCAACGTGAAAATTTCAAAAATGTTCGGATCGGCAAAATAAAAACGTTCCTCTTGAAAAACTTTGTCGCCGTGCCGCAGCAAAGGATTGCCGCCGCTGTTGATCCGCGCCATCTGCAAAATATCGGGAAAATCATTTTTGAGCAGCGGCCCGATCGGCGGCGCGACGTGGCCGAGGTGTAAGCTCGACGAGCCGTCGGAGTTGAACCACTCGCGCGTGACGCGGTAAATTTGATCGGCCTTTTCGTGATATTTGTCGTAACTCAGCTCGTCATGCACGTAGAGCAAAATCAGAATGCAGCTCGCCATGCCAACAGCCAAGCCGAGAATGTTGATCAACGAATAGCCTTTGTGCCGCAGCAGATTGCGCAGCGCGATTTTGAGGTAGTTTTTGAGCATTTTTGACTCCAGTTATCAGTTATCAGTGACCAGTTCACTGAACACTGATCACTGGCTACTGATTATTTCTTTACTCATAACGAAGCGCTTCCACCGGATTCGCCAGCGCCGCTTTGATCGCTTGCGTGCTCACCGTCGCGAGCGCAATCACCAACGCCAATCCGCCTGCCAGCGCAAACACCCACCAGCCGATGTCGATGCGATAGGCAAAATTTTGCAGCCATTTGTCCATGGCGAAGTAAGCCAATGGCGCAGCAACCAGCAACCCCAGCAGCACAAAGCGCGTGAAATCTTTGGACAGCAGCACGACGAGGCTGGAAATCGAAGCGCCGAGGACTTTGCGCACGCCGATCTCCTTCGTTCGTTGCTCGGCCATGAACGCCGCTAAACCGAACAAGCCGACACAGGCAATCAAAATAGCCAAGCCTGCGGAGATTCCGAAAATTCGTCCCAGCCTTTCATCGCGATTATACAAATCGATCCACCATTTATTGAGAAACGCATGTTCGATGGGATTGACCGCATCGAATTGCGCATGCACCTTAGTGATGAAATCAATCGTCTCTTGCACGTTCTCGGCAGCGATGCGCAGCGAAAAATAGTCGATGCCGTGCACCGCGTGCCGGCCGCCGGCGGGCATAAAACCCATCACCATCGGCTCGATTTTGCCGTGCAAAGAATGAAAATGAAAATCGCGGACCACCCCGATAACGCGGCCGGTAAAATTAAAAGCCGGCACACGAATCGCTTGCCCGACGGGAGAGTCCGCAAACAGCGCTCGCGCTGCCGTCTCGTTCAAAATCACCGCAGTGGAATCGGTAGCCAGCGCGCGAGAGAAATTGCGGCCTTGTACAAGATCAATCTCGTAGACGCCGATAAAATCTTCGTCGATACCGTTGAAATACAATTGTTGCGCCTCGGTCTCCGCCTGCCCTTCCCGAACTGCGCGAATACGGCGAAAGTATTTCCAATCTCCCGGCACACGCGAAGAAACCGTCGCCCCGCGGACTGCCGCGTGGCGCTTAAACTCATTTTTGATGGTGAGAAAATTGCTTTGCACGTCGTCGTGATTGATATCTATCACGACGAGCTGATCCTGATTGAATCCGAGCTGCTTGTGCCGGACATAATCGAGTTGCTGAAAGACCACCAACGTTGCGACGATCATGAGAATCGACAGCGCGAATTGCGCCACAACCAGGCTCTGGCGCAGCCGCGAGCGCTGCGCGCCCGCTTTAAGCTCTCCTTTTAACACTGCGGCTGGTGCAAGACGGGACAGATAAAACGCGGGATAACTTCCGGCAACAATGCCGATGAGCAGAACCAAACCCAGCAATCCCAAGAAAACCGAAGTATTGCCGGCGAGGCGCAACGACAGGTTCGCGCCAGCGAGCGCGTTAAACGACGGCAGCATCGCCTCCACCAAACCGATGGCGAGCAAAAATGCAATCACAGCACTGAGTATGGATTCCGTCAGGAATTGAACGATCATTTGGCTGCGATTGGCGCCGACGACTTTGCGCAGCCCCACTTCTTTGGCGCGTTTCATGGAGCGCGCCGTTGCCAGGTTCATGTAGTTGATGCAGGCGATGGCCGCGATGAAAATGGCAATCAACGCGAAGACGTAAACATAAATGAGCTGGCCCTCGCGAGTATTGTGCTCGGCGCCAATTTCCGCCGAGCCGAAATGAATATCGCCGAGCGGCTGAAAATAGAACCGGCTGCGCGCTGCCGCTTCCTCGCCGCGATGTTTGCGGCTAAACGCGCCAAGCTTCGTTTCGAGATTTGCCTTGTTTGCCGAATTTTTCAGCAACACGTAAGTGACCACAATCGTGTTGTCCCAGTCCGTCAACCAGCCGCGCACGTTTTCAAAGCGGTCGAGAGTTGATTGAGATATCAGCAGGTCGAAGTCAAGATGAGAATTGTGGGGAATGTCGCGTAACACGCCGGTCACGGTGAATGCCGTTTGAATAAACTCGGGGAAATCCTCGGCTTCAATTTGCAATGGCTTGCCCAGCGGCTCTTCATCGCCGAACAACTGCTTTGCCATCGTCTCCGTCAACACCACCGAGCCAGGCGCCGAAAGCGCGCTGTTGCGATCTCCGGCAAGCAACTGAAAGTCGAAGAGATCAAAAAAACTCGCATCCGTGAAAAAATTCCTTCGCACGATTTGTCCGGTTGGGCCGGTTATCTCACGCTTCACCGTCAAGCGCCAGCCCTGGAATAAACGCGCCGACCCTTCGACCTCTGGAAATTCATCGACGAGCGCCGGCCCGAACGGTCCCATGGTATAAGCAAGCTGTTGCTCGCCTTGCGTGTTGCTGCGAACTTGAATCACACGAAAGAGGTGATCTGCCTTCTCGTGAAAGCGGTCGAAATTCAGCTCGTCGTGAAGATGCAACAGAATGAGAATGCAGCAGGCCAGCCCGATGGCCAGTCCAAAGATGTTGATGAACGAATAGGTTTTGAATTTGCGAAAATTTCTGAGGGCGACGAGAACGTAGTTCTTGAGCATGGCGTCTCCATTTTAGATTTGGGATTGCGGATTTCGGAGATTTGATTGTTAATAAAACCGCAATCCGAAATCCACAATCCGCAATCATTCGTATCGCAGCGCCTCCACCGGATTCGCCAGCGCGGCTTTGAGCGATTGATAGCTTACCGTGAGCCACGTAATTCCCAATGCCAGCAAACCGGCCCAGAGAAACGCGTCAAGGCCGAGCGGTTGGCGATAGGCGAAGTTTTGCAGCCATTTGTTCATCGCACACCACGCGATTGGCGCGGCGATGACAAACGAAACCAGCACCAAGCGCGTAAAGCCGTTTGAGAGCATAAGAATGATGTTGGAAACGGAGGCGCCCAACACTTTGCGAACGCCGATTTCTTTGGTGCGCTGTTCCGTTGTAAACGAAGCCAGGCCGAAAAGGCCGAGGCAGGAAATGAAAATCGCGAACGCGGAAAAGGTGCTGAAGATTTTTAGCAAGCGGGTTTCGGCGCCGTATTGCGCTTCGACGCGCTCGTCCATGAAAGTAAAATCCAGCGGGTATTGCGGGTTGAATTTCTGCCATTGGGTTTTGAGAATGGCAAGCGCCTGTTCCATGCTATTCGGCCGCACGCGCACGACGAGTTTCTCACTTCCCCAGGGCATAAGATGAAACACCGCGGGCGCGATCTCTTCGTAAAGTGGGCGGAAATGAAAATCTTTCACCACGCCGACAACGGTCCCCTCTTTTGCATTCTCTGGACCATTACCCAGCCAAACAAAACTTTTTCCAATTGCGGCCTCGGCAGATTCCCAGCCGAATTCTTTCACCGCGGCCTCATTCAAAACGAAGGCGTGCGAGCTGTCGCTGGGAAATTCGCGTAAGAGCAAACGGCCCGCTGCGAGTTCGATGCCGAGCGTCTTGAAAAAATCATAATCAACCTGGTGCGTGTAAACCGCCTTTTCTTCTTCCGAATCGCCTCGGCGCGAGGCGGTGACCCACCAACCTTTGTCGGCAGGAATGGCGGAAGTTGCGGAGACATTCACAAACTCCGGATGGCGCAGCAATTCGGTTTTGAGCACGGGCCAATTGTTCTGCGCCGTCTCGCCGCGCAGCGTGGCGACGAGCACTTGCTCTTTATCGAAACCCAGGCGCTTGTTGCGGATGAATTCGATTTGATCGTTGACAATGAAAGTACAGACGATCAACACAATCGAGACCACGAATTGGCCGACGACGAGCAGTTGCCGCAGCCGGCCGCCGGAAGTTCCCGTTGCCGCCCCCCCTTTCAACACCTCCACCGGTTGAAAGCGTGAGAGAAAAAATGCCGGATAACTTCCCGCCGCGATTCCCACCGTGAGCGTCAGCGCAATGAATCCGGCGATGAGCGAGTGATCCGAAGCATAGTCGATCTGAATATCTTTTTGCGTCAAAGCGTTGAAGGCCGGCAGGAAAAATTCAATCAACACGGCGGCGCCGATAACTGCGATAAAGGCGAGAACGACGGCTTCGGCGAGAAATTGCAGAACGAGCTGCTGCCGCATGCCGCCGACAACTTTGCGCACGCCGACTTCGCGGGCACGGTGCTGCGAGCGGGCGGTGGCGAGATTCATGAAGTTGATGCAGGCAATGGCAATAATGAGAGCCGCAAGCGCCGCAAATAAATAACTGTAGGTCATCGCGCTCAACTCGCCTGGCTTATTGTCGAAATCCGAGCGCAGGTGAATCTCGGCGAGTGGTTGCATGCTCAAAGAGAGCCCGGCAAATGCAGGCGGGCCGTTGCTGTAATGTTTCTTGACAAATTCGGGAAATTTGGCGGCGACATTGGCCGCAGAAGCTTTTTCATCCAACAAAACATAAGTAGGATAACTGAACATCCACCAATTGCTCAATTGCCGCGGCAAAAGGTTGTTGAATGGAATGAGAAAATCCGGACGCACATGCGAGGTCGCGGGAATCTCCTGCAACACACCGGTGACTTGAAATTCGCGCTCGCCGCGTTCGATCTGCAAAATTTTCCCAAGCGGATTTTCTGTGCCAAAATATTTTTTTGCGGCGGCGCGGCTCAAGACTACGGAATTGAGATTTTGCAGCGCAGTCGTTGCGTCGCCTTGTTGCAGGGGAAAATCAAAAACCTCGAAAATGTTGGGATCGGCGTAATAAAACTCTTTCTCGTAAAATTGCTGATTTTGATATTTCACCGGTGTGCTGTTATAGGGCGGCTGCAAACGCACGGCCAGACGAATCTCAGGAAACTCTTCCGCAAGCGCCGGCCCAATCGGTGCGGCCATCACCGAACCGGTGTGCACGTTTCCCTCGCGAGACATGTGCATAATCATGCGATGAATGCGATCGGCCTTTTGATGAAAACGATCATAACTCAACTCGTGCCGAATAAACAAAAGCATGAGCGCGCAACACGCCATCCCAACAGCGAGGCCCGCGATATTGATGAAGGCGTAACCTTTGTGCCGCAGCAGATTGCGCAGCGCGATTTTGAGGTAGTTTTTGAGCACAGTTTCTCCATTTCGGATTTGGAATTGCGGATTTCGGATGCTTGATTTGCTCTTTTTTCGCAATCCGAAATCCACAATCCGCAATCATTCATACCGCAGCGCTTCCACCGGATTTGCTAGTGCAGCTTTGAGGGCTTGCGCACTCACGGTGAGCAGCGCGATCAACAGCACCAAGCCGCCGGCGAGGGCGAACAGTTGCCAATCCATCGTCGTGCGATAGGCGAAATCTTGCAGCCAGAGATTCATCGCAAACCAGGCGAAAGGCCACGCCACGAAATTGGCAAGTGCGGCCAGGCGCACAAATTCTTTCGAGAGCAGATTGAAGACGTTGCCCACCGAAGCGCCCAGCACCTTGCGAATGCCGATCTCTTTGGTGCGCTCTTCCGCTGCATAAGAAGCCAGCGCAAAAATGCCCAAGGACGCAATGATGATCGCAATCACCGCAAAAATCCCAAAAAGCCTCGACTCTTTTTGCTCCTGCTGATAAAGTTGGAAAAACGTCTCATCAAGAAAAGTGAACTCGAAAGGATAGGCCGGGGAGATGGCTTCCCAATGCTTCTGCACGACCGCCAGTGTCGTCTGAAGGTTCGTGGTATCGACCTTGAGCGCGAACACGTTGGCGAAGGGCCGCATCGAAATAAACAGCGGATCGATGGCTTCCTTCAAAGAAGAAAAATGAAAATCCCGCACCACGCCGACGACATGACAACGCGTGGTGTCGAACATTGTGCGGCGCATCTCTTTGCCCAGCGCTTCTTCATTGGTCCAGCCCAGCATTTTGACCGCGGCTTCATTCAGCAGCGCGGCCTGGGTTTTGTCCGTCGCGAAGTCGCGCGAAAAATTTCGGCCCGCGACAATCTCCAAGCCGAGCGTTTCGGTGTAATCAAAATCCGTGTACAACGTGCGGAAGCGGAAGTTTTCATCCTTGCCGGTAACGGTGAAAGACATCGCATCGTGAAATCCGCCTGGATGCCCCGACATCGCCGAGGCTTTCACGATGCCGGCCTCCTGCCGCACGCGCTCGACAAACGTCTCCTGCTGCCGGCGCATTTCATTGTTGTTGATGGGAACGAGTAGAACTTGCTCGGCGCGAAAGCCGAGATCTTTTTGTCGCATGAACTCAAGCTGCTTGCCGACGAGCAATGTCGCGATGATCAACACCGCAGAAATGCTGAATTGAAAAACCACCAGACCTTTGCGAACCAGCACGTCGGTCGCCTGCTTCGAAAAGCGGCCCTTGAGCACGCGCGCCGGCAAAAATCCCGACAATAAAAAGGCTGGATAACTGCCTGCGAGCAACGCGACGATGAGTAGCAGGCTCAGCAAGGCTCCGGTCAGCAGCGGATCGGTAAAGCGGATCGTAAGATCAAGCCCAAAGGCGGCATTGAACCACGGTAGCAGCAGCTCGGCCGCGGCAATGGCGAAAATGATGGCAAGGCTCGTCATGAAAAACGATTCGCCGAGGAATTGCAGCATGAGGCGGCCGCGATGCGCGCCGAGTACTTTGCGCACGCCGATTTCACGGGCGCGGCGGCCGGCGCGGGCCGTGGTGAGGTTCATGTAGTTGATGCAGGCGATCGTGAGAATGAACAAAGCCAGCGCGCCGAAAATATAAATCGCTTGCTTGTCGCCGTGCCGCACACCTTGTTCGTAGCGAATGTCTTTTTGAAAGTAAACGTCTGCCAGCGGTTGCAAAGTGAGATCGATACGCCGGCCGTTGCGTTTGAAATCCTCGCCGAGGTATTTGTCGATGAACGCCGACAACTGCGCCTCGACCCGTTGCGCTTCCTGAGGGTTGTCGATCAGCGCGTAGGTTAAAAAACTGTTGCTCCACCAATCATTGAACCACGTCTCGCGTTCGAAACTTTTCAGGGAGGCCACAAAATCAAAATCCAAATGTGTGCGGCCCTGCTTTTCGGCGAGCACGCCGGTGACGATGAAGTCATAGCGATCGTCCACGCGCAGGGTTTTGCCCAGCGGATCTTCCGCGCCGAAATATTTGCGCGCCATCGCCGCAGTTAAAACCACACCGCTCGGATTGGCGAGCGCGTTTGCAGGATCACCCTGCGCCAAAGGAAAAGAAAAAAACTTGAAAAAGTTTTCATCGGCGAGGAAGAATTTCTTTTCCATGAAAGCATGATTCGCATACATGACTAAACCGTCGCTGGGCAGCACGCGCAGCGCATCACGAATGCTTTCCGGCAAGTCATTCTTCAGCGCGGGTGCATACGGTCCGGAGGTGATGCCGATGAGATAGCCCTTTTCATTCACTTCCGATTTGCGCAGCACGCGATAGATTTGATCGCCCCGCACAAACGCCTTGTCATAACTCAGTTCAGCTTGCAGATAGAGCAGAATGAGCAAAGTGACGGTCAATCCCACTGCCAAACCAAAAACATTGATAAGTGAAAACAGCTTTTGCTTCTGCAACACGCGCAGCGTGGTTTGGAAGTAATTTTTAAACATGGCTTCTCCATTTAGGATTTCCAATTGCGGATGATGAATTGAAACTTTTATTAAACCGCATTCCGAAATCCATCATCCGCAATCATTCGTACCGCAGCGCGTCGACGGGGTTCGCCAGCGCGGCCTTCAAAGCACGATAACCGATCGTCGCGCCGGCGATGATGAGAGTAACGGCGATCGTCATGGCAAACACGCCAAGGCCGACATCGATGCGATAGGCAAAATTCTCCAACCAGTTGTTCATCACGACGTAAGCCACCGGTGCGGCAACCGCAAAAGCAACCGCGATGAGCACGGCAAATTCTTTGGAGATCAAACCGAGAATATCAACGACGGTGGCGCCGAGCACTTTGCGCACGCCGATCTCCTTGGTGCGTTGCGCCGCCATGAACGCAATCAAACCGAGCAGGCCGATGCAGCCGATAAAGATTGCAATGCCGGCAAACGCGCGAAACAGTTGCGACATCTTCAGCTCTTCCTCATAAAAACCGGCCAGGCGTTCATCCAAAAACTCGTACCTATACACAAACTCCGGAAAGGTTGCGCCCCAAATTTTCTCGATATGATCCAGAGCCGCTTTCATATTCGAGGCTTCGATTTTGAGACTGGCTTCATAATAAGCCCTGCGATTAGCGGCCAGTAGGCACGGCCGGATTTCTTCTTGCAACGGCCGCGTATGAAAGTCCTGCACCACGCCGACAATCGGCATGTACGGCCGCCGCCCCAGCTTGAACATCTTGCCGATGAGATCATGCGGCGTGTAGCCGATTTTTTTCGCAAAGGTTTCGTTAACCACCAGCTCCGAAATTGTGTCACTCGCAACATAGCTGCGGCCCGCGACCAGCTTCAAGCCATAGGTCGGAATGTAATTCACATCGGCAAATTTCAAATCTGATGCGAAGGTTTCTTCCGGCCCGTTTAGCGTGTGGCGCAAATTGGTGTCCCAGGTATTTCCGGAAGCGGCGCTGGAATAGCTGAACGAAACGTTGCGAATGTGGCTGTTCTGCAGCAACTGCGCGCGCAGCGTTTGCAGCTTCGCCGTCTCATTCACCGGCAAAGGCACCGTCACAATAGCCTGTTTGTCGAATCCCATCTCTTTATTGCGGAAATAATCCATCTGCGTGGTAACGATGAATGTGCCGATGATCAGCATCTGCGAGATGATAAACTGAAACACCACCAAGCCACGCCGCAGGAACAAACCGCCGGCGGCCGAAGTGTTTACCTTGCTCTTGAGCGCCAGCGCCGGCACGAAGCGTGATAAGACGAATGCCGGATAAAGCCCAGCGAGCAGGCTCACGGCAAGAATCAAAATAGATAAGAAAGAGAAAACAGATAAACTGCCAAGCAGATCAAGGCTGATCTTGAGCCGCAACATGCTATTCAATGCCGGCAATAACAGTTCGGCTAGCATGAAAGCAAGCGTCGCTGCGAGCAAAGTAATGGTAAAG
>SZPB01000148.1 GCA_030263535.1 Cytophagia bacterium CHB2 | reverse complement strand
CGTCAACACCAACCTCATATTGTCCGGAATTACTTTCTTGAAAAGAACGTTCAGTATGCGGCAATTAAAAATTAATGTATTTAGTGCTCCGAGTAGTAAATGGCGCCGACATTCCCTGGTTTCGTGACATTCCATATGTCGGATCGAGATAGTCGATGAGCCAGGGGTCTTTGAACTCGGCTGCACCAGCCTGTCCGCCGAGATCAATGACATTTGCCTGCAGAGTGGCGTTGTTCGCTGGTTCAAAATGGGCGGCAAGATTGGTTGTTTCCTGATCGATGTCAAAACTATGATGATTGACCACATCGTTCAGCTCATTCCAGTCGTGATACTTTGTGGTCGTGCCGGGTTTGAAATTTTGCTCGGCACGTAACGTTTGGGTGCTGTTCTCTGGCCAGACAAAAGTTGCCGGGACATTATAAGGCACCCAATTATCTTCCCAAACGGCCACTTGTCCGAAAGGATCTTCTTGGGCATCAAGTTGGTAAACTTCAACCTGGACGACTTTCTCTTTTTTCAAGGTAGCAAAGGCATTTGCTTTGCCAAAACCAGATTGGGGGTTCCAGATGCCGCCGCTGCCAATGGTGCCCAATCTCGCAGCGAAAAGAGTCAATGAATTGATAAAATCCGTGTTGGAATCCATGGGGTGTTCATCCACATACAAAGCCGCAATACCCGCAATGTGTGGCGCGGCTGCCGAGGTACCGAAGAATGGAAAGTCAAAGTGTCCCTCCGCGCCGGTTTTGGTCTCCACCCCATCGGTTGCCACGATCGTTGGTGTTTCCCGCTCGTCAACGGTGTAGCCACCACCGCCAAAGAAGTTATAGATGTTCGTAGGCCCCTGAGAACTGAAGGATTCAAGAACACTTGGATTCTGTGCCGGATAGGCGCCTACGCTGATCGTTTTCAAGGAGGCCGGATGGCCATAAATCTGTTGCTTGTTCGCTGAAGGTGAAGGCGCCGTATAAGTGAGCGGATAAACCGTGGGCGCGAGCAGGAGCTTGAGTTCGCGATGCTCACTGCCGGGCATTTTCTTGATTCTGATGGAGTAGATCTCGGAAGACTGCCCGTTCGTGAAATTGATCTTTTCTTTCGGAGGGAGATCTTGAAGGCGGTCCTGTTCCAATGTCGCGCTAGCAACCTCATTCCCGACCAAATCAAATAGGTGAAGGTTATAGTCATCGAAAGCGTAATGCCAGGGATTCGCCCATTGCAGATGAATGGTTACCGACTGACCAGGCTGCAACGTAATGTAGTTGTTGATATCGCTGGTGCCGCCACCAGTATAAAACAACTGCCAGCCATTCTCATCAACATTGGCCATGCCACTCCAACTGCTTTCGCCGTCATTTCCGGCGGTAGAAATATAAATTTTGTTCTGTGTCGTGGTATAGCCTGAGATCGTATTCATGAGCTCATCTTCCAAAAAATACGGCGCCTCGAACCATCCAATATCGTCAACGATGATGTCACAATCATAAGTCCCATAAAGCTGCACGATCCGTTGGGCCATATCCTCAGGCATATTGCCGGGCGGTGCAAAGAAGAGCGAGGCCCCGGGTGCGAGGTCGTGAACGATTTCGAGCATGGCAGTACCTTCGTCATCCACCTCACCGTTGCCAAAAGGGCGATTGACTGTTAGAGGCAAGTCACCGCTGCTTTGTGAAACTGAAAAATGTTCCACGCCCGTTGAAATAGCTGCGACTTTTACACCCGAGCCATTGACGTTGAAAAACGATCTGGCCTCGTCAGCTTTGAGCTGCGAGTCGCCTGCGGTCAGATAATCTCCCGTTCTGGCTCTCGGAGGCTCAATCGTCAAGATCGCGCCGGTTTCGGTCATCCTGGCCAGCTCTTTTATCCGGTCATAGAGCACCCATGCGGCAACTGACGGAGAAAACCCAACACTGGATATAACGACCCGGTAAATCTCGCCGCCATGCCTGACAATTTCATTTTTGATCTTGAGCGTGTCTGCAGCGGAGCCACAACGTATCCGCACGAATATACGACCGTGCGCATCAATCTGGGTGGAGCGCGTGCCGTATTTTTTGGGAATATCCCGCTGAGTTTTGGCATTTTCTGCCGTCATCTTGTTCACCAGCTTCAGCAAATGCGATTCGAGCTTCTTCTCGTGGGCAGGCAAATTGCGGGCTTCTTCTTCAGCCTTTTTCGCGGCGGCGTTCATTTTAGCTTCCTGCTCCGGCGTGTACCGTACTTGCGCGCCAGCCATGTATCCCAGGCCAACAATGAAACAGAATGCCAGCCAACCGGTGATTCTTGCGTTGAAGCGTTTCATGACTCACTCCTTATCTGTTGAAGCTCCTTGAGCTTGACGTGATAAATTATTCATCGTCCAATTGAGATCAAGCGAGCCGGGTCCCTGGTTTTGTGGATAAACGTTTTGTTGTTCTTCCGCTTTGCACCGTTTAGCATAGATTACCTCCGTTAAAAGATGTAGTGTTTTGGTTGATTGGCACGAACACCACGCAAAACAACGGCCCGATCTCCATTCCAGCCAACAGCGACAACCAAGTCATCCCTGACTGCTAATCCCTCATAGTTACCTTGTGGCAAGCTAAGGGAATCGTATACTCGCGAGCTTTTGCCGTTGTAGTGCGTTAGCAGACCCAAATCACCTACAAGAAACAGGTCATTGCGATGGTTTGCTCTTACACGATTCTTGAAGATCGTTGGCAAGGTTTCATCTTGCTGCCACTGACCGTTCTTATAAATAAAGAATCCACTGCCGCAAGCGTAAATCCTGGTCGGTACATCAAACCAAACAGAATGCACTTTCCTTTGTGGTGTCCAATCGAACTCCCCAACTACATTCTGCGGCAAAATCCGAATAATCTTCATTTCGCTGCTCTGATATTTGTCCGAAGCTGCACATAGGATCAGTTTCTCCTGCGTTTTCGTGTCAACGATACCCCAGATATCCTGAATATCCAAATTCGTGCCGCTCGCCACCTTCCGCCACCGCTGCCCGTTGTAGTGGGCAATTGTTCCTAGCGTACCAACATAATATAAATCTGAAGATGACTTTCCCCAGAGCTTTGTCAAATAGCCGTCATTCTGATTAAGCACTCCCATATCGAACAAATGAAATTGAGCCCAATTTGTACCATCGCCATGCACCGGAACACCCGATGAGAGCCAAATATCATTTGCTGAAAACGCATAAATTCCATATAAGGGCGGGGTAATGATGTTTCCACGATAAAGAACTGAGACTCTTTTTACTTCCCATTCGCTGCCATTCCAATGAACTGCATTATAAATATTGGGGTCGGGCTGACCGGTTGAGTCCTTCAAGTAAATTGTACCCACCGCCCAAATGTTGTTCTCATCAATGATTGCAACATCGTTAAGGTAACTGCTGCCGGCTTCCCCGCCAAATCTCCAACTCTGCCAGGTGAAGTTGTGGCTGGTGGTGTCCGGCTCAGCATACGGATCAACAAAGTTGTGTTTGCAGTTCACGCCGCCCAAAAACAAGAAGGCTGCAAGCAGCGCAAGGACTATTGAAGTGGTTATGGCGCTTTTCAAAGTTCGACTCCTTTAAGGCTGATTAAAATGCAAAAACCCGCAAAATTCTTTAATCAAATAAAGAATGATGCGGGCTTCTCTATTTTCAATTTTGCCAGACGAAACATTCCTGCTGGCGCTAAAGCAAAAATTTTTTGCGCCCCACTCATGAAAACACCCTACCGTCCTTGCAGTTGGGATTTCTCGCCATTCAAGACAGCAATCAGCATGCCATGTTATGTGGCTTCTTTATGCGTGCTCTAAAAATTTGCATACCAATGAATTGCGCAAGCTGGCATAAAGACATGCTTATGGAAAATTTCTTAGAAATGTGAACACTATTCTTATTTCTTAGAAACGGCAGAGATCGCAGAAGCTCAAGGCATCGTACGAACAGTCAATTGCCCGCTGCCAGCCGCAGCAGCAACGCGCACAGCAAGCCGCCGTAGTTGCCGAGCAGATCGCCGAGCAAGGCCCTACACCCAGCGCTTCGAAATTGTGGTGGGATAATGCGCAGGATAAGCGTTGATCTTCTCCGCGGCAATGATTTCCGCGGCCCGGCGCGGTGAAATTTTTTCAGCCCGGGCTTTGGCCAAAGCTTCATCCGTGGCCGCGCCGATTTGACGGTCGACGCTTGCCAAAAGTCCTGATGCAGTTACCGGGCCTTCTTCGCAGATCAGCGTGTGATAAAGCGCGGCAGTGCCGGCATTGGCAATGAAGTCCGGCACCACCACTTTCCCGGATTCAAACAACAATTCTTCGATACTTGCGGGCGCAAAGGGATCGTTGGAGCCACACACGACATATTTTGCCTTGATGCGCTTGTAATTCTTTTCAGTAATGACGCCGCTGTCCGCAACCGGAATAAAGAGATCATCGCCCAACTCATAAATAATCTCAGGATCTGCAATCAATTCGTATCCGGCAGGCCGATCCGTGGCCGCCAGCAATTCCGGGAAAATGGCTTTGGCGCGTTCATTGCGCCGCGCCAGCAAAAAATCAATATCCAGTCCCTGTTTACAATAAATCGCTCCGAAACGATCACTGAGCGCCTGAATCTTCGCGCCGCGGTCCCAAAGGAATTTCGCCAATCCGCCGCCGACATTGCCAAAGCCTTGCAGCGCCACCGAACAACCCTTGAGATTGTGTTCGCTCACGGCGCGCAAGGCTGCGGTGCAAATGCCGTAGCCGGTGGCAGCAGCGTTCATCACCATCGCGCCCCGTTCATCCAACTTCAAGTTAATGCCTTCATAAAAGCGTTGCATGCGGCGCTCGGCATTTCCCAATCTTTTTGCCAGCGCATATTGCGGACAAGGCAGGCCAATGGCATTGGTGCAGGTAATGATCTCGGTCTCGTTCGTGTTCAAGTCTGCGCCTGTGACATAGCAATTATACAAGAACGCTTGCAGGAATTCAAACACGCGCTGCATCACCGCAAGCTTGTCCGGCCGCGCCGGATCATAATCAATGCCGAGCTTGGCGCCGCCAATCGGCGGCTCGGTGAGAGTGAACTTGCGCGTCATGGTTTGCGCCAGCTTGATCATTTCCTCCGGCGTCACGCCTTTTTTCATGCGGCAACCGCCGCCCGCGACACCGTTCACCAGCATGTCGATCACCAAATAAGCGTTTGCGCCGGAGCGCTCGTCATGGTACTCCACCACCATCATCGGCAAGCGATCTCTGATGATGTTCTCCTTCTCCGGCACACGAGAGGCTTCGTGTTTTTTGTCCATGACTTTGGTTGCTAAATTTTCATGTTCGAATCTCATGACACCGGCTCTCCGTTCAAATGTTTTTGCAGCAATCGCCTGAGGTAGACGGCGATCATCGCTTTGCGATATTGCGGGGAAAGCGCGACGTTGCGATAGGGCGTCACCCGGCTCATGATCTCCTCAGCAATGACTTCAATCAGATTCTCGGTGAGTTGATCGCCGATGACGCCGTTGGTCACCTCATCGAACAACAGCGGCGTCGTTGCCACGCCGGTCAGCCCGGCGCGCAGGCGCACAATCGTTCTCTCGTTCAACTCGAGGGCCACGGCGACACCGAGCACGGGAAAATCCATGGCATCGCGCACGCGCAATTTCAGGTAATCCGCTCGCAGCGTCTGCGCTGATGCTGGAATGATTACATCTGTCAAAATCTCTTCCGGCAGTTTGACATTGCGTGTGATGCCGTCGTGTGTAAAAAATTTTTCTGCCGGAACTTCGCGCTTGCCGTCGGGCCCGACCAAAACAAAAGTTGCGCCCAGCACCATAAACACCGGCGCCAAATCGCCGGAATACGTGGCATAGCAAACTGATTGCTGCGGCACGACGAGACAATCGTGACCTTCCGCCTTCAAACAATAGTTTTTGGAATCGCGCCAGAACCAGCTCTGATTGAAGTAGTAACAACGCGTATCGAGCATGATATTGCCGCCCACCGTGGCGGATTCTTGCAGCAGCGGTGTGGCGATGAGTTTTGCGGTATGCGGAATCACCGGAAGGGAGGTTTGCAGCGCGGGAGTGTTGATCACTTCACGCAAACGCGCCATCGCGCCGATGCGCGTTGGGCTGATGTCCTGCAACTCAGTGATGCCGCTCAGGCTGATGACATTGCCGCGCGCATTCAAACGCATTTTGTAATTCGGCAGCAAATCCGTGCCGCCGGAAATGAAATCAAAATCGCCGTCGCACGCTTGCGCCAGGGCGATCGCTTCATTCACGGTTTTGGGCTGATGATATTTAAATGCGGGAAGAATCATCATTCTTCTTCGTTATTGGACATCTGCATCGAAATGAATCGTCAACGAAACGATTCAGATGGTATTGCTTAACGTAAAGAAATCAAGGCAAAACTGTTACGGACAAAACCATCAAAACAAAATCAAATGGTTTTGACCAGAATGGTTTTGCTGTTGATCATCTGGTTGCGGCAAGATGCCGCTTTGCGAATTGTGACTGTCAGAATCGCCGACCTTAATCGGTTCGGCCACGGCCTCTATTGCAGTCAAGCCACGGCCAAGCCGTGGCAGAAAATTACCAAACTTGAATGCAAAGACTGGTTAAAAACCACACGAATGGTTGCGCATTCGCAAGCGATACAAAGTCCATCGCGTTTGCATCAAACAACGATGGCACGGGTTCGCCGTTTGGCGATCTTCGTCTTGTCTTGCATCGCTTTCCAAATCTTATCTGCCGTCATCGGCAAGCTGCGCAGGCGCACGCCCACGGCATCGTAAATCGCATTGGCGACCGCCGGCAAAATCGGCAGCAGCGGGCCTTCACCTGCTTCTTTCGCGCCCCAGGGACCTTCGGGGTCATCACTCTCCACAATGATCACGTCGACCTCCGGCATCTGCATGGGCGTGAGTGTGCGATAATCGAGAAAATTCGCGCTCAACACATTGCCACGATTATAAACCATCTCTTCCATCATCGCCTGCCCGAGTCCCATGTGAATGCAGCCTTCGATCTGGCCTTGCACCGCCAGCGGGTTCAAGGCCTTGCCGCAATCATGCGCCGCCCAAACTTTTTCCACGCGCGGCTCAAAGGTTTCGGTATCAACGGAAACTTCGGCAATGTAACATTGAAAACTGTAGGACGGTGAAAGTCCCGCGCGCGCGCCTTTGAATTTGCCGCCGACCGGCGGCGGGCCCATGTATTTGCCCTTCGCAATCAATGCGCCGTTATTTGCCAGCGCCTTTTCCAGCGCTTGCATGAACGTCACACGCACACGCGGATCGCGCGTGTAAATGATTTCTTCATTCTCGAGAACAAAACCTTCCGCCGCATAGCCCGTGATATCTTGCGCCGCATGCACCAGCTTCTCGCGAATTTTTAGAGCGGCTTCGCGCGCCGCATTGCCGGCCATGAACGTCACCCGGCTGGAATAAGAACCAAGATCAATGGGATCGGCGTCAGAGTCGCTCGAAAAAATGCGCAACCGATCGAGCTTCACACCGAGCGGCTCGGCCACGCATTGCGCCAGCATGGTGTCGCTGCCCTGCCCGATTTCGGCGGCCATGCAATGCACTGTGATGCCGCCATCCATGTCGATTTTGATATGGACGGTTGATTGCGGCAAATCGTTGAAGTGAATGCGGTGCGCGCTGCCGCTGATATAAAATCCGCACGCCACGCCGATGCCGCGGCCAAACGGCAATTTGCGGAATTTCCTGTCCCATTCTGAGGCTGTGCGGCTGCGTTCAATGCATTCGCGCGTGCCGTTGCTGGTGATGCGAAAGCCATTCACCGTGGTGCAATTTGAAGGCAGCAGGTTGTTCAAACGAACCTCGCAGGGATCGAGCTTCGCGGCCTCGCATAATTCATCGAGCAGTGTTTCCAGCGCAAAGCGGCTGTTGACCGCGCCGTGGCCGCGCATGGCGCCGCAAGGCGTTTTGTTGGTATAGGCTCGTTGGCCGTGATAGCGAAAATTTTCGATGGCATACGGCCCCATGTTGAGCACCCCGTTGTAATACGTTGTCACCACGCCGAAGCTGCCCCACGCGCCGCCGTCGATTTGCGCGTGCAAATCGAGAAATGAAATTTTGCCCTGCTCATCCAACCCCATCGCGATTTCGGTGTGGGTGGGATGCCGGCCGTGATTGCTGAGAAAAACTTCTTCGCGATCGAACAGAATCTTCACCGGACGCCGGCATTTGCGCGAGAGCAACGCGGCAATCATCTCGTGCGGAAATGGGTCGCTCTTGCCGCCAAACGCGCCGCCCACCATTGGCCGAATGACGCGAATGCGGTGCATCGGCATCTCCAACACTTTCGCCAGGGCGCGATGCAGATAGTGCGGAACCTGTTGCGCCGACCACACGGTCATGCGATCATCCGCGTCGTAAGAGGCAATCACGCAATGTGGCTCGGTGAAGCCGTGCGTCACGCCGATGAAATCATATTCCGCTTCTTTGACATAAGCGCTGCGGCTGCGGGCAGCATCCACCTCACCAAAAGCCTGCTTCACTTCTTTGTGAATATTCGTGCCGTTCACGCTGTTTTGGTGAATCGGCTCTGCCGCCGGTTTCACACTGTCTTCGAATTTGCGATAGACCGGCAATTCTTCGTATTCGACTTCAATGAGTTTCAGCGCGTGCAGCGCGGTTTCTTCATCATCTGCGGCAACAGCAGCGACATTGTCGCCGATGAAAATGACTTTGTCAACGGCAAGCGCGGTCTCGTCCTCGCTGATCGGCAAAACACCGAACGTATGCGGCGCTTCTTTGCCCGTTAAAACTGCATGCACGCCGGGCAGGGCTTCTGCTTTGCTCGCGTCAATTTTTACAATGCGCGCATGCGCATGCGGGCTGCGCAAAATTTTGCCGACGAGCATGTTCGGCAATTTGAGGTCGTCGGTATAAATGCCCTCGCCTGTGGTTTTCTTCAAACCGTCAATCAGGGCAATGGGCTTGCCGATTGTGTTGGACATCGGTTATGCTCCGCGAATTCAGTCAAGAAGCTCAGTAAATGTTTTGAAGCGGTTGATGATTGATTTTTTACGGCAGAACGCCCTCTTGTGCGACTTCCGCGATGGCGTCTACAATTTTTATATATCCCGTGCAGCGGCAAAGATTGCCGGAAATCGCTTCTTTGATGTCGTCTCGTGTGGGATGGGGATGTTCATTGAGAAAGGCCTTTGCGGTCATAATAAAGCCGGGTGTGCAGAAGCCGCATTGCGAACCACCGTTCTCGGCAAAAGCGCGTTGCAGCGGATCGAGCAGCCCGTTGCATTTCAAACCTTCGATCGTGGTGATGTCATGGCCGACGGCCTCCAGCGCCGGCGTCAGGCAGGAAAGCCGCGCGCGGCCATCGAGGTGAACCGTACAGCAGCCGCAGGTGCCCATGTCACAGCCGCGCTTGGTGCCGGTGAGGTTCAAATTCTCTCGAATCACGTCAAGCAGCACGTCATGCGGACGGATCGCGACCTCATGGCTCGAACCGTTCACGCGCAGTGTCACAACTTGTCTGGTTGGCATGTGAAGAGAATTGAAAAGTAATCACAGGTGATAAGAATTTCGCGCTTCATTGTTGCGAGATCATCGCAACCACATTTAGGCAAGATGAAATTGCAGCGGCGGAATGATACAATCAACGGCATTCGATGTCAAGCGGATTCTAAAAAGAAGCCAATAAAAATGGGTATTATCTAGTTCCGGCGCCGTGTATGATTATGCACAAAAACAGCGGGGAAGAGTCTGCGAAGGCATGAGAGAGAAATGAATCGGATTAATGTACTACAGGCGGCTCCCGTCAATTTGAAACGGCGCTGAAAACACGGCGCGCTTACCTCACACGTTTTGAAACTCCGGCGGATTCACCATAACATTGCGTTAGTGCGTCGCCTTCACCACCACGATGGTCTGATCGTCGTGTTGCTCAATGTTATTCGCAAAATGTTTGAGGGCGGAAATGACTTTATCGCGAATCTGTTCGGCATGATTGTGAACGTTTTGCGCTAGAACTTCCGCGAGCTGATCCTCACCAAATTCGGCGCCGTTACCGTTATGCGCTTCCGTGACGCCGTCGGTAACAAACAAGAAAACGTCTCCGGGTTCGTAGGCGATGATGCGTTCCTCCAACTCCGAGGCAAAGATGCCATCATCGTCCAATCCCAGCCCAAGGCCTTTCGGCGTAATCTTCTCAACGTGTGCACGCCGGGCATGATAATAAAACAACGGCAAGTGGCCGGCGCGCGCCAATGCCAGTTGGCGTGACGTCGTGTTAAAGTCGCCGCCGATGGAGGTCACAAACGATTTGCGTTCCAGCGCCTGGCGCAACAAATGATTTGCCCGGATAAACAACTGGCGCGGCGACAAACCAAAATCATGCAGTGAGCGCAGAATGCCCTGCACTTTGGACATGTAAAGCGCCGCCGAGGTGCCTTTACCGCTCACATCCCCCACGATTATCGTAATCCTATTCGGAACGCCGTTGAGATAATCAAAATAATCGCCTCCGACTTCGAGCGCGGGAATTGAGATGCCGGCAATCTCCAACCCTTCAACCTTTGGCGTATTTTGCGGCAGCGAAGCCATTTGAATGCGCCGCGCAATGGCAAGCTCATGCTTCAGGCGTTCCTGCTCGGCCAGTTCTTCATATAAAAATGCATTCTCAACCGCCACCGAGGCTTGCTTGGCGATGGCCGTGAGAATGGCAAAATCTTCGTGCGTGTAAGCAGCTTCGGAAAGCTTCTCTCCCAGCAACATCGTGCCGACAAGTTTTTCCTTGAATCGAATCGGCACGAGATGCCGGAAGCCGTGATTAAAAAAGAGGGATTTGACGTCCTCGGGAAGATAATCGACGCTAAAGCGCGATTCGCTGCGAAACTTGTCCAGGATATTCACGATTTTTTGATCGGCTGCCAGGCAGAACTCTTCCCACCGGCGGCCGTCAAAACCATAGGCTTCATGACAACAACAGGTATTTTGGTTTTGAAAAAACATGACGCCAACGCGTTCGAGATGCATGAGTGTTGAAAGCTTCTGGACGATGCCGCGGGCAAGATCGACCATGTTCAATTTCGTCGCCATCACTTCGGCCAGCTCGCTGGTGGCAACACTGTAGTTATAGCTTTCACGATGAAATTTGCGCGCAATCCAGGCCTGGCCCGCACGCCAAATGCGCTGGAAAACAAAAATCACCGCCATCGCCAACATCATCAAAACAAATTTTTCGATGAACTCGCGGCGCTCCGGCGCCATCGGCGTATCTGTGATTTCCAGGTAACTGCCGGTAAAACGAATGTCCGGCAAATGGAGTGAAAGTTTTGTCAAGAACACCAGAGAGGCCACTGCCAGCGCCAACAGGAAAACAATCCAGACTGCAGCAACAATCTCGTATTGTCTGTTGCGCCGCACCCGCAAACTCATGTCGAGTAAACGATGACGATTGATCACGTAAAGATAGCCCGCCGGGATCATCAAAAAGGGCAAGCTGGCAAACCCCAAGAGCGATTCATTTGCCCGGCCAAACCCCAGAAGCACGATGGCCAGTGCGGCCAAGCCGGCAAGCCAGCAAATCACGCTCAATCTGCGGCTTAGAAATTTGTACTCCGCGCTGCGTTGTTTGCGATAAACGAGATGAAAACCGATATAATAGAAAAGTAACAGCGCAATGGCGGAGAGGAAGAATAGGCGCATCATCGCCAGGTTGGAAAAGCCCGCGCCTGTAATCAAAAGAAAGCTAAGGGCGGCCATCAAATAGGGCGCGCGATAAAGCCACGGCTTTTGCATCAGCTCGGGGCGCATTTTGGGGAAATAGAACCCGCTATGAAAGGCGGTTGTGACGCCGAGAAGAATGCTCAAAATCATCATGAAGAAAAAAAGATGAGTATACTCGGAGGCGTTCGAGCCGCGCTGATAAATCAACAACAATGGAAATGAAAAGGACACAAACATGAGACCAAGCAACCGCGCTGCGTGAATGCGCGGGCGATACATAGCAATGAATGTCCCCAGTCCCAAAAACGACAAGCCCGTGAGTAAACTCATAACCATGCCGAGATTGATACCCAGCTTGGCAAGCGTCACATGTAAGGTGAGGTTGCGAGGGCCGCGTATCAGGTCGTAGGCAATCGTGCTGCCGCCGCCGGCGCGGCGCATGATGCGATCGGCATCTGTGGCATCGCGAAAGCCCTGGCGGTTGATCCGCACGATCACGTCGCCGACTTGCATGCCGGCGCGATCGGAAGCGCCGCCGGGCGCAACGTCCGTGATATAAATGGACGGTGGCAGCTCGCGAAAGAAACTATCCGGCAATGCGGCGCGCGCCAGCCGAAAGGTTCGGGTGGCATTTGTTGCAGGATGCCAGCTCGTTAGCGTGATGATGGCATCGGGCTCACGTGCATACAGCGCGTCTTGCAATTCTGCTGCTGTGCCAATCTCCTGGTCGTCAATCTCGACCAGGAATTCGCCGAGGCGAACCGAGTCGCTGGAACTCGGAGGCGAAAGGGCCGGATTTTTTTTAATCGTGAACCGGAGCAATTCGGCGGGAAAACTTTTGGTCACATACAAATTTGAGGGGGAGGTACGAAACAGATTCTCATCGGTGGCCCAACTCGCATTGCGCGAAAAGTTCATGGCGGCGAGCACGAAAAGATACGCCGCAAATAGCCCGATAAGCAGGCGGAAGTGATTGGGTCGATCGTCGAAGTAAGACATGATGACAAAGCGTTACACCAAACCGGCAGTGACTAGATTTGCTGCGAATTTAGTTGATCTTTGCGAAACTCACAAGGGGGAAGGTAAAATCTCGCTGTCCAGCTTTTCAAGCGTATTCCAATTGTTCCTGTGCTGCACGCCAGCCCTGTTGCATGGCACTTTGGCTCCAGGGATTGCCTGCCGCATCTGCGCCGGCAAAGGAGATGCGGCCAAGCTTGCGCCGGCCTCGTTCATAAGGTGGGTGGGCGCGCCCGGCGTACGGTGTGGGCGCTTTAAAAAAATTATAGCCGTGCCCCCAGCGATTGACGGTGAGGGCAAGGATGTCATCCGCGGCATCAAAACCCCAAGAGCCGAACATGAGATTCAGCTCCATGCGAATCTCCCGCTCGAAATCTTCAAACGGCTTATGTTCCAATGCCAAACGAGCAAGCTGCATTTGCTCGGTGGGATCGTAGCCGGGCTGATAAAGGTATTTGTACATGCTCAACACGGTGGGCTTGTCCGGATGATACTCAGGCCGGTAATCGCCGACCTGGAGCGGATCAGAAATATTCATCCAGGTGCAATAGCCGTCCGGCAAGAACATATCGAACAAACCCAGTTCGGCCATCGGCCGCCAGTGGCGCAACAAAACGTTGATATATACGGCAGAACAATAACGATACTGATCCAGCGCGCGGAATTGTTCGGCAGGCAGCTCGGGCACGATATGCTTGGCCGCCATGCCCCAAGCCGACACGATAACGCTGCGAGCGCGCACGCTAAAGAGGCGACCATCGGGTTGCACATAATGAACGACAGCGCCGCCGCCGTTTTGGTTGTCACGGTTTTCAACGCGAACGGCAACGGAACGCAACCGCACGCGCACGCGATTTTTCGGAAGATCAAGGGCGGCATAATCAATGCGGCTGTTGAAAATGCCTTCCATTGTACCCGGCCCCGGTACTGCAAGCGGCAGAATGGCCTTCAGCAGATGACGCGCGACGGTGTGATTGCCGTCCGGAAAACGATGCTGGGGCGCATAACCATAACGCAAAATGCCGCCGGCTTCATAAAATCCCTCGCCGCCCATGCCAAAAAATCCCGGGCCGATGTGATAAGCCTCGAGCGCAGAAACTGCATCGCAACCGAGGCCGAGCAGATCGGTGGCATACATGTTGGCAAAGCGCACGGCATGATCGCCCAACCCCATGCGCTCGCGAATAAATTTTTCCCAACTTATTTCGGCTAACGCCGCTTCGAGATCAGGCGTCTCGGGCAGAAAATGTTTGCGCGTCGTAAAAAATTCAATCAACTCACGCCTCGCCTCGGCCGAAAGTGGCGCGCCGGCAAAAAATTCTTCATATGGAATGTCATAAAACTTGTTGCGCCAGGTGGGCGCAATGCCGGCATAAACGCGCGGATCAAAAAAAACACCGGAGGAAAGATTGAAGCGCTTTTTGAAATCCGTATCGCGAAAGCCCGGTATGCGATCGAGGTCGATGCCAATACTTTTGAAAATTGCGAGAGCT
>SZPB01000147.1 GCA_030263535.1 Cytophagia bacterium CHB2 | reverse complement strand
AAAGGCTCGTTCAAGGAAACCGATGCGTTGATGCCCTCCAGCCCGTATTCGGCTTCGAAGGCGGGCGCCGATCGCCTGGCGTATTCGTATTTTGTAACGTACGATTTGCCAGTGATTATCACGCGCTGCTCGAACAATTTCGGGCCGTATCAATACCCCGAAAAATTGATTTCCCTGTTCGTGACCAACGCGATTGAAGACAAGCCCCTGCCGATTTATGGCGACGGCAAAAACGTGCGCGATTGGCTGTATGTCGACGATCATTGCGACGCGATTCATTTTTTGATGGCGCACGGCAAGGACGGCGAGGTTTACAACATCGGCGGCGGCAATGAGCGCACGAATTTGGAGATTACGGATTTCATTCTCGACAAGCTGAACAAGCCGCAATCGTTGAAAACCTATGTGAAGGATCGTTTGGGCCATGATCGCCGGTATTCGGTGGATTGCAGCAAAATTGCCAGGCTGGGCTGGCAACCGCAATTCACGCTGGAATCGGCGCTGGAGCATACGATCGATTGGTATGTGCAGAACCGCTGGTGGTGGGAGAAATTGAAAAACGGTGAGTATCTCGAGTTTTACAAAAAGAATTATGGCAAATCACTTTAAAGTCGAGTTCCCCCCGCCTGCGTGAATCCTCGCCCGAGGCATAACTTTTCTCTTCCGGAATAAGTTTAACCTGAGCGAATACTTTTATATTTCCCAACGGCCGCCTGTGGGTAGGCTCTTATTTTGAGGACAACCTTTGGAAGGAGTACATTTGTGAACCTCGAACAAAAGATTGAAAATGGAAGCGCGACAATCGCTGTTATCGGTTTGGGCTATGTTGGCCTGCCTCTCGCCGTCGAGTACGCCGGCGTCGGGTTCGACACGATTGGCATCGATTTGGACGAACGTAAAATCACCAAGCTCAACAAAGGCCAGAATTACATCGACGATGTTGACAGCGCGAAACTCGCGGAGATGGTAAAATCCGGCAAACTGACCGGCCACACGGACTTCAAGAGCATCGGCAAGGCCGATGTTATTTTCATTTGCGTGCCGACGCCGTTTACCGACAACAAAGAGCCGGACGTGTCCTACATCGTGAGCGCCGCGAACGGGATTGCCTCCGGCTTGCGCAAAGAACAATTGATCATTCTGAAATCCACGACCTATCCCGAAACCACCGAGAAAGTCGTGCAGCCGATTTTGGAAGCGCAAAAGCTCAAAGTTGGCAAGGATTTTTACCTGGCTTTTTCGCCGGAGCGCATCGATCCGGGCAACAAGAAATTCACCACCGCGACTACGCCCGTGGTGGTTGGCGGCGTGACGAAAAAATGCACCAAGCTCGCCGCCGCAATTTCACGGCAAATCGTCACCGACGTGAAAGAGTTGAGCAATCCCAAAGCCGCGGAAATGACCAAGCTGCTCGAAAACATTTTCCGCTCGGTGAACATTGCATTGGTGAACGAACTGGCGCAGCTTTGCGATCGTATGGAAGGCGTCGACATTTGGGAAGTGGTAGAAGCCGCGTCGACCAAGCCGTTCGGTTTCATGCCGTTCTATCCCGGCCCCGGCATTGGCGGACACTGCATTCTCGTCGATCCGTATTACTTGAGCTGGAAAGCGCGCGAGTATGATTTTCACACCAGCTTCATCGAATTGGCGGCGGAAACGAATGAAAACATGCCTTATTATGTATTGGATTTGATCATTCGTTCGCTCTCGCATCACGGCGTGGCGATTCGCGACGCGAAGATTCTGGTGTTGGGCGCGGCGTTCAAGAAGAACGTCGATGACACGCGCAATTCGCCGGCGGTGAAGCTGATGGAATTGCTGTTTAATCGCGGCGGCCGCAGAATGGAGTACAACGATCCCTGGGTGCCAACGTTGAAAGTCAACGGCAAGCTCTATCGTTCGAAAAAGCTCAACCCCAAGCTGATCCAAAATGCGGATTGTGTGGTGATCGCGACGAATCATGACGCCTATGATTATGACATGATCGTCAAGAACGCCAAGCTGGTGGTGGATACGCGCAATGCCACCAACGGCGCGGCCAACGGCAAAAGCAGCAAACGCAAAGTCGTGAAGCTCGGTTGCGGCACCAATTCGATTCCCGACATCATGCGGCATCACGAGGAGCATTGAAACAAATCATCCGGGCGTTTTTAGCGCGCGGACAACGGCAACCTCCCGCACTTCGGCATTGAAATTTAACCACGAATTTCACAGATTAGCGGCAATCGTCTTGTGAACTTCGTGGTTTTTATTTTTGGAGTGATGCGCGCATGGCTTTGACCAGCCCCGATCCACATCTTGCCGCAACGCCTGCTCTGGCCGACGTGCAACCACAAATCTCCATTGTTATCCCTCTGCGCCGCGCCCGGCGGCAATTGGAGCATTGTCTCGCCTCCATCGCCCGGCAGACTTATCCGCATCATCTTATCGAAATCTCGCTGGTTGCCGACGCCGCGGACGAACATGCCCAAAAAGTCACGCGCGAGTTCGCCAGGAACCATCCGGCTTTGCGCGTGCGCCGCAGCTTTGCCAAAACGCCGCGCAAGACTGCGCGCCGCGTGCCGCCGGGGTCAAATGGAATTGTCATTCCGGTTACACCCAACACCATTTTAGCTGATGATTTTATCGCGCAGGCGGTTGCTGCGCTCCAAAATCATTCCTGTGCCGGCGTCGGCGGCCGCATGATTTACCGCGGCGAGGGCCGTGTGCAAAGCGCTGCTGCTCTGGCATTAGGCTCAAAATGGGTTTTGCCGACGGGCACGCAGGACGAGTCAAAGAGCGGGATCCGGAACGAAGCTATGCTGCACGGTGCCTATCGCCGCAAGGCGATGAACGAGGCCGGCGTGCTCGAACACGAACTGCCGGGCAACGAATATGAAACCGCCACACGCATGCAGCAAGCCGGCCACACATTGTACTTTTCGGCGAAGATACAATCCTCGTTGACGATGCGCGCTGATCTCTTTGATCTGCTGGGTTGGGCTGCGGTACACGGCCACGCCTGGGCCATGCGCGTGAAAAAACAGCGCGCGGCATTTCGCCTGCGCTATTTTGTTCCCGCGGCACTGCTCGTTTTGAGCGTGGGGACAGCGCTGTTTGCGCCGCTTTGGTTGACGGCGCTGGCGGCCTGCGCGGCCCTCTTCCTGGCTTATCTCAGTTGCAATGCCCTGCTGACTTTTGGGCTGGCCGCACGCAACCGGCTCAAGCATCTTTTGCTGCTGCCCCTGGTGCTGGCAACGATTCATTTCGGCTTTGGCGTCGGCATGATCGTCGGTTTGATTGCCAGCAAGCGCTGGGGCGCGGCAGCTCCCAAATGGGTGGAAAAATCTGCGGTGATTATCAGTGATTATGTTGCAATCACAGCCGCATTTTTTGTGTGGGCCTATTTGCGCTCCGAGTTCGGCTTTTTTGCCATTCTTGAATTCGAACACGCCTACTTTTTATCCAATCTTATTTTTGCATTTTGGTTCTTGCTCTTTCTCTTCTTTGGATTGTACGGCGCGTGGAATGCCGCCTCGCGGCTGGATGAATCCATCGCCATCGTGAAAATTGTGGGCGGCGGCGTCTTGTTGATTTTCTTGCTGACCCTTGATCTTGATCAAGATTTTGAAAATCCCATGTCGCAAAGCCGCATGCTGCTGTTGAGCTATTGGTTGATCGTTGCCGGCGCCGTGATCACCGGCCGCCTCATCGTGCGCACCACCCAACGCCGCTTACTCGAAAACGGCATCGGTTTGCACCGCACGATCATCGCGGGATGGGGCCCCAAGGCGCGCGAGCTTTATCAAAACGTGAGCGAGTATCCCGCGCTCGGCTATCGCATCATTGGCTTTGTCGCGCCCTCGGGTACCGACAAATCACATCGCTTTCACGGTGTGCCGGTGTTGGGGAATCTCAATCGTCTCGCCGATATTATTTTACGCCATCAGGTGGAAGATGTGCTGATCGCGCTGCAAAAGCAGGATCAGGACGCCTTGGTGAAGATCATCGCGCAAACCGACGGCCTGCCCGTAAGTTTGAAAATCGTGCCCGATCTCTACAGCATCATCACCGGCCAGGCGCGCACAAACCAGATTTACGGCTTTCCCTTGATCGAAATTTTGCCGCAATACATGCCGGCCTGGGAACGCGTTGCCAAACGCGCCATCGATGTCACGGTTTCGTTGTTGATTCTTATTTTGGGACTGCCGCTCTGGCTGCTGGTCGCGCTCGCGATTCGCTTGAATTCACCGGGGAAGATTTTTTACCGCCAGGAGCGCATGGGCAAGAACGGCCGCATATTCGACGTCATCAAATTCCGCTCAATGGTGGCGAACGCCGAAACCCTGACCGGCCCCAAGTGGGCGGAGAAAGATGATCCGCGCATCACGGCGGTGGGAAAATTTCTGCGCAAATGGCGCATCGACGAAGTGCCGCAATTCATTAATGTTTTGCGCGGCGAAATGAGCATCGTGGGCCCGCGTCCGGAGCGGCCGTTTTTCGTGGAAAAATTACGCAAGGAGATTCCGCTTTACACGCGGCGCTTGCGCGTGCGGCCCGGTATCACCGGTTGGGCGCAAATCAAAGGCGCCTATGATGCCACCCTCGAAGACGTGAAGCAGAAGCTGCAATACGATTTGTTTTATCTCGAAAACATGTCGCTGCGCATGGATTTGAAGATCATTCTGCACACCATCTATGTCATGCTGGCCGGGCGCGGGCAATAGCAGAATTGGCCTTGCTTTTAAAAAAACGCATGCCGAAATTACACACCACAATGGGAACTTACGAGGTGAGCTATGCCTTCCGATTTGCTGACCAAATCCATGCCGCGCGCCGTGCCGCCTTCGGAGAAATTCACCTACAGCGAGTTTTGCAGCCGCGTACAAGAGCAGAAGGCCGACTTAATTCGAGGGGAGATCATTATGGCATCGCCTGCGACTATCGGACATGAAAGATTGACGGGATTTTTGTTTTTTATTTTGCATGCTTTCGCCGATGAAAAAAAGCTCGGCCTCGTTCTGGGCTCGCGCGTGGCCATGAAGCTCGATGACGAGAATGCGCCGGAGCCGGATTTGATGTTTGTCAGCAACGATCGGCTGCATTTGTTGGGTAAAACAGAGATTTTTGGGCCAGCGGATGTGGCCATCGAAATCATTTCTCCGGGAAGCCGGCGTCTGGACGCCGTCGAAAAAAGAGAGCTTTATGCCGAACACGGTGTGCCGGAGTACTGGCTCATCGATCCCTATTGTCAGGAAGCACATTTTTGGCGAAATGAACAGGGCGAATGGCGCGAAATGCCGGTCGATGCCAACGGAATTTTTCACTCTCGCGTGATTTTAGGATTCTGGCTGCGCGTTGATTGGCTGTTTGCTGCCGAAAGGCCAAACGCGCTTAATGTTGCCGGGATGATTCTGGCGGGAGAGCCGGCGGGGAAATAAAACGGTTTTCTGAAGAGCTGCGCAAAAGCTAATCCACAACAGATAAGGCTTTCGATTTTTCCTCCCCCGATTTTTGTCTCACCAAATCGTGGTACATTTCCTCGAGGCGGGCCACGATCGGATCCCAATCGTACTGTTTTCGAATCACCGCCATGCCGCCCTGGCGCAGTTTCTCGCGCAATGACGGCTCTTGCAACACGCGCACTACATGCCGCGCAAACGCCTGCGGCTGATCCGCCACCAAAATGTCCTCCCCTTGAATTACCTCCAAACCTTCCACCCCCACTGAGGTCGCCACCACCGGCACGCCCAGCGCCAGCGGCTCGATGATTTTATTCAACGTGCCGGCGCCGAAGCGGATCGGCGAAACCGCCACCGCGCTGCTCACATAGTGTTGCTTGATATCCTCGACAAAACCCGTCACAATCACGTCGCGTGAAGCCAAAGCCCGCACTTTTGCCGGCGGCGATTGGCCCACGATGTAGAGTTGGGCGGCGGGCATCTCCCTCTTGATCAGCGGAAAAATCTCGTCAGTGAAATAGAGAATGCCATCGATATTGGGAAAATAGCTGAGATTGCCGGTAAAAATAATTTTGTTGGGATCAATATCCGTGAGGCTGCCGTTGGGCGAAAAATATTCCAAATCAACGCCGTTGGGAATGAGCTTGATCGCCGCTTCCGGCGCGGTTTTGCGCAATTGTTCGCGATCCGGCTCGGAGCACACGAAGCAGGCGTTGAATTTTTCCAGAATCCGCTCATAGCGCATCATGCGCCGCAGCTCAATTTTGAGCAGCAGTTTTACGAAGGGATTTTTTGCGCGCGCGGTGAACCGCTGGAGATAAAGCGAAACCGCATCGGTCAAATCCAGAACCTTAACCGGCCGATGCTTCTCTGCGGTATATTGCGCCATGCGAATCAAATGCGTATGAATGACGTCGAAATGATGCTGCCGGCAGGCCTGATTGATGAGATTCTGCATGCGGCGCGATTTGAAGTATTGCACTTGCAGCGGAATCTGGGTGAACAAACCCGCAAAGCATTTCAACAGCGACAGCCACACCGGCAGCTTGACATGATCGATATGCCGGCAATACGTGCCTAGATGCTGCAAATTCTCCAAATCCTGGCGGGTTTGCGCAAAGCAAATGAGATGAATCTCATGGCGCCGGGACAGGCGCTTGATGAGGTTGAAGATTTTGAGCTTGTCCCCGCGATAAGGAGGATACGGCACGCGGGGGGTGATTAAGAGTATTTTCATCAACTCCGGCCTTTGCACGATTTCGCCGCGGATGAGTTCACCGTTCCCCGTTCACGATGACAGGCATCAACAGAATTTAACATGGCTCTTCCCGTTCGCTCGACTCACAGGGATTTGATCTACGTGGAATACTATACAAAATTTGCCGAAAATTCAACCATCTTTTGAACATTCACTCATTTCCTCTGCACCGCCGTTTCCGCAGCTCAGAAAGCGAAGTTCAATCTCTTCAAGTGGGATGCCAGATCAATGCACGCGGGTATGACGGCTGTACGTCCTGAAATTTGCATTGTGCTCGCCGCCGTCTTTTTTCCGGGCGACGATGGTCAGGCTCAGAAAAAAATTGAGCAAAATGGGATTGCGCTGCAATCGCCGCCGCAGGGAGCGGGCAAAAGGGCTTTCGAGCTTGTCTTTCAATCCAAGTATCTTGCGGAGTTTGCGGAAGATTTTCACAATAAAAAAATCCCAGCCAACGCAATCGAGAACCTCGAAGCCGTTTTGCCGCAAAAGAACCTTTAGCTCGCGCGGCGAGTATTCCGTTTCCCAGCCCGGCGGCCAGCGGTTCATCGCCAGCAGTATTTTTTTGTAAATCGTGTAGACATTCCACTTGTTGGGGACTTCGATTACGATTATGCCGCCGTTTCGCATAACGTGCCGCTGCTCCTGCAACACATCTCCAGGGTTGGCGAAATGCTCGAGCACGCCCTGCGAAAAAACCAAATCAAAAGAAGCGATTTTGAAAGGAAGACGCCTGGCGTCGCCGCGAATCAGCGGCATTCGCATGCCCTCTTTTGCCAGGCGGGTTTGCATCCAGGCCATGGCAGATTCGGAGAAATCCAATCCCAGGCACGCCCCGCCTCTTTTTGCCAACTGAACGATTTCGTTGCCTTTGCCGCAACCCACTTCGAGAATTCTGGCATCGCGCAACGCCGGGATTTTTTCGCAAATCAACTCGACCAATTGCTGCTGGTATAAATACAAATCCTGGTAGCGCGCCAGGTCTCTATAAACTCTCTCCCAATTCTCTTTCGCCGATAATGTCGGGGGGGGGGGCGTACTCATTTGATAAATCATCCTGATTGTTCTGAGCGGGATTCCCAAACATCCCGTCTCGCATTCCTCGCCAAAGCGCCATCAGCCGTTTTTCCGAACGGTTTTCCTGCCGTCGCACCGGAAATGAATGGGCGGCAATAACAGCGGATTTGGCAAACGCATTTAGAAAGCCATACAAAATCACATACAGCCGGTAGGCTCGTGATTCATTTTGAAAAACCCACAGACGGTTTCGAGAGGTATAATACAGATAGGTTTCGGTATAGTTCTTCCATTTGTCGCCCCCGCCGCTTTTGTGATAAACGACGCCCGCGGGCGTGTAAAAAAGCTTGAACTGGCGCCTGACCCGCCGTGAAAACTCCACATCCTCGAAATACATGAAGAAACGTTCGTCAAAGCTACCAAGCTTTTCGAATACTTCCCGCCGGGCGAGAAGAATGCATCCGGAAATGAATTGCACCTCGCCCTCGCGATCCCGCTCGCCTGGCGGCAGCGGGACGCCGCCGCAGCGCAGCCGGCTGAGATTTCCCCCCGTGCAATAAATGCGCCCGTTTCCCGACTGGAGCAATGCTTTGCAGGTCACGACTCCCGCCGCCGGATTTTTTTCGGCAAGCTGGACCATTGGCCAGAGAAATCCGGGCTCAACGACAACATCGTTATTCAAAACTAAAACGTAATCCGCTCGACGTTCCAGAGCCAGCTTGATTCCGGCATTATTGCCTGCGGCATAGCCGCCGTTATGCGAGAGCTTGATGAACGGCAACTCCGGGAAATCCCGTTCCAGTCTGCCGGCGCTGCCATCGGTGGAGGCATGATCGACAAGAATGATTTGCAGGTTGGCATAGGCCGCTTTTTGCAAAGATAAAACGCATTTTGCCGTATCGTCATAACCGTTCCAGTTCAAGACGACGGCGACAACCAGCGGGGCATTGCCGCGGGATGTTGGCGTATGTTCATTCATGCCGATTCTGCTTCAGAAATTCTGACGGGCCGCGGCCTTCATAAAATCTGCCAGCAAAAAAATCCTGCAAGCCAAAGGCGGCCGCCTTGAAAAAAGCGGGATTGGCAAACCGCCAGAAAATAAGCTTGCCAGTGATGACTGTCAAAAAATACGTTTTTGCAATGACTCCCGGCAAGCCTTTGAAGACGATGCCGATGAGCAGAAGCCGGTTGCGCGCGCCATAATAAACTTTGAAAGCGATCTCTTCTTCTCCCAAAACCTTGTGGTAAATGATGGCCTGCGGAATATAAAGCAAATCATAGCCTTTTGAAAGAATTCTCGCGCACAGCTCGATATCATCCAAATACATAAAGAAACGTTCATCCTCCCAGCCGATTTTCTCGAGCAACGAAACGCGCAGCAATATCAGGCAGCCGGTGATGAAAGAAACGTTGCGCACGCCGCCGAGCGACGCCGGAGAAACATTGACGCCGCGGTGATCATGCACCGCCAGTCCGCGCCAGGGAACCAAGCGGCCGCCGCCGTACCAGATTTTTGTGCGATCGTGCTCACAATAAATCGTGCCGCCCGCGGCAGCGGCGTTGGGATGTTGTTCCATGGCCGCCACCAGATGATTCAGAAAATCCGGCGTTACCAGCGTGTCGTTGTTCAGAATGAGAATGTACTCGAACGGCGATTGCAGAGCATGGCGAATGCCGAAATTGATCCCGCCGGTATAGCCCAAATTCCGGCCGGTCGAAACGATTTCGAGACCGGGAAATTCCCGGCGCAGCTTCTTGGCTGATTGATCGGTGGAAGCATTGTCAACGACAAGTATGTGATATGAATCATAGACACATTGCTTCAAGCTGTTGAGGCACTCAATCGTGTCTTGACAGCGGTTATAGTTTAGTAAAATGATGCAGACGCGCGGGTTGGGCATAAACGGCTTCACATAAACTGTATTCGTTCGAAATAAAACCGCACGGGCGATTAGCCATCAAGCGTGTAGTGGTCAAATAGCCACCGGGTTCATTCAGTGCAAACCGCCCGGGCGGTTATCCCTTGATACCGATCGCATAAATACACCACCCCGTGACATTCCAAAATGATGAAACCAGATAAGGACGATTGCCGCGCAGCAGGGCGAAGAACATGATGACGGGATCGAGAAAGAACTTCAGCCAATTCCGGCGCGTGCCGGCTTTCACCGCATTCAGCTTGCAATCCTGGCGCAGGAATTCATAAAGGCCGTGTTTGCTCCAGGGTTTGCGATGCGTGCGATCGTCAAAAAAATTGAACGGATAACCCTGGTCGCGCTTGAAACCGAACGAGGGCATGAACATGCTGATCCAGTTGGGCGTTTCGACGTAGATTTTGCCGCCCGGTTTGAGCACGCGATGAATCTCGCTGCCGAGGCGCATGGGATTTTCAAGATGCTCGATGACGTGCACGAACAAAATCGCGTCAAAAAATCCGTCGGGATACGGCAAGTTCGCAGTGTTCAGATCGGCTTGCTGATACTGAATGAAGCCGGGAACCATTTTCGGATCGAGCAGATCGATCCCGTAAAATTCAAGATGCGCCGCGGTTTCGCGCAATTCCAGGCAATTCTTGCCGTCGCCGCATCCCAGATCGAGAACGCGCTGCGCGCCATGCAAGCGGCGAAAGAATCGTCGCCGCGTATCAAAGTGAAGCAAAAATTTTTGTGCACTTTTCAGCATTTTGGCAATCAAATCCCGTCATCGGTAAGGTTCTGCCACGGTTTTGCTGGGGCTTTGCTGGTGTAAATGCCGCGGCCAAGCCGTGGCAGAGCATTGCCGAATTTGAAAATCAAGTCTGATCAGACAACCCAAAAACGTTACCTTTCGCCCTTCAATCCCGCACGCAAGCCATCACGTGAGAGATCAAAAAGCATTTTTTTCCGCTCGTTTTTTGAGTATCCGGCAAAGTAGATGATCAAGAGGCTAAAAATTCCGACCAGGGCAATACCATACCACGCATGCAATTCCGCGAAGCGCCAGAGCATGAAACCCAGAATTGCGAACAGCAGTCCCGGCAAGAGGTAATGTTTTTCCAGCGTCCATTTTAGAAAGAACGCGCGACAGGAAAAAGCAAAAATTACCGCCACAAAAAAATTCACGGCGACGGATACCCAGGCAGCGCCATAGGCGCCATAGCGCGGAATGGCATAAGCATGCAAACCGAGAGCGAGAAAAGTCGCCAGCGCCACGGTGATCATGCGCACGCGATGCCGCCCCGAGGTGGTCAGCATGATGCCGTAAGCCGCAAGCACCAAGCGGATGAGAATGATCAGCGCGGTTACGCGCATGATGGGAACGGCCGGGGCAAAATTCTCTGCGCCGTAAATCAAACTCATTACCGGCTCGGGATAAACGAAAAAAATCAGCGCCAATGGCAGCGCCAGAAAAAAAAGCGTTTTGTTGAGAAGTTTTCCCAACTGCTGCCAGCGCGCCTCGTCCTTTCCGTGAAAATACGAGAGCGCGGGTATAACGGCGCCAATGAGGATGTCGGGCAATGTCAAAGCCAGGGCCATCAATTTCATGCCGGCCTGGTAAATGCCGACGACATAATCGCCCTTCCACAACGCGAGCAGGACAGTGTCGAGCTGGTAATAACAGGCTTCGAACAGCAAATGCGCGCCGAAGACCCAGCCTTTGTGCATTACATCGCGGCATTCCGCCAGACGGAGACCGCTCAGGGCGCGCGGCCGGACGAAACGCACGGCCAGGGCTGCGGCGATAAGCAATCCTAAGAACCGGGTGCCCGCAAACATCGCAGCAAACAGCCAAAGTGGCGCGTGCAGCACGCCAAGTACAACTAATCCCAATAATAAAACGAGATTCTCGACGAAAGAGACGCGGGTCTCATATCGAAATTGTTCAAGCCCCTTGAACAGCGCAAAGATAAAATTCGTCAGGGCATTGCAGGCCGTGCTGAAGCTGAAAATGTAAATCAGCCAGCGCGTCGTGTCACTGAACTCGTGAAACTCGGGCAACAACCACATACCGGTGACAGCGAGCCCGGCAAAAAAAAGTTTCACCACAGCAAAGCTGCGAAACAACGCGTCGATGTGCGGGCGTTGCCGGGCAACCTCGGTGGTAAACAACAAATCGAGGCCGAAATCGGCCACGAGTAAAAACAGCGTTGCCAGCGTGTGCGCAATGGTGAATTGCCCGAACGCTTCGGGGCCGTAAAAGCGCGCGAGACCGAGAAACAGCAATGCGTTGGTCAAAAGCCGTATGCCCGAGGACAGTAACAGAAAGATCGAATTCCAGCGAAGGCGTGCGGCTAATTCCATGGATATGCGCCGATCAAGGATGGCTCAGATTCCCGCCAGGACGATGCGGTTCAAACAGATTGAAATGGCCATGGCACTTTAAATGAATCAAGGTGCTGATCGTCAGCGAAACGATGAGGCAAACGGCCAATTCTCCCAGGCGCGTGACTTGGTATAAAAACGTGAACATCACGACGACATAGAAATGCGCCAGCAGGGCGATGGTGGCGAAGTGCATGCGTTTTTTTACCTGAATCCAAAGAACCGTGCACAGAAAACCGAGTAGAAAAGGCGTCACCAAGATACCGGCAATGCCATAATCGGAGTGTATTTCACGCAAATATGTGCCGGTATTGGTCGCAATCGGAATGTTGTAAAATTTTTGAAAGTAAGGCGTTTCATCCGCAATGCCGAGGCGCGACAAAATCCGGTAAACCGGGGCGAACGTGGTGGCGCCGGGAAAAGAAGGCTCGCCGCCGGCTTTCCAGTAGGCGTTGAAGACGCCGACATGGGAGCTGAGATACAAATAAATCGAGGGCGTGATGAAGGCCTGTTTTTCCAATTTGTTCAATGCCGTGCTGGCGCCGTAAAAACGTTCGACCGCGCCGCGATAGCTGCGCACGAATTCCGCCGCACTCCACAAGAACGCCAGCAGAAAGCCCAGCGCAAGTATTTGTTTGACTTTGCTGGCGGGCCGGAAATTTTTGATGTGTGAGGAGGCATGCTTGGTGAGAAAATAGGCGCTCAGAAAGAGCAGGCCGGAGAGCAGGATTTTTACCCGGCCGCCTTGCGCAATATCACCCAGAATGGCGGCAGCCAGCGGAAAAATGATGATGCCCTTGACTTTTCCGGCGCGCGCGCTGTAAAGCCCGGTTAGAAAAACCGCGGCCAGACTGAGGGAATCAAGATAAGGAATTTTATCTGAGAGCTTTCCCGCGACTGTCATGCTGTAGATGGTGCGGCCATTGATGAGTACGCCTATGATACCGCCGAATTTTTCGATCAAATGCTTCCATTGATACAAGACGGCAAGCAAAGCAACAGTTGATAGCGCCAAAATCGCAATGACGAAAAGCCGTTGTTCGAGAACAGACAAACTCGAACGAACGCTGGAAGTCGCGCCCGAACGGGAGGCATTGTCAGGAATGCCTGCTGCCGCCGGGGCGAGCATCAGCATCGTGGAGCCCAAAGCAAATGCCAGCCACGCATATAAAATGATCATCCAAACTTCGAGAGTGAGCGGGGTGTAGTCAATCAATCGCCATTCAAACAGCGCTAATCCTGTTCCCCAAATCGCCGAGTATAACGTGAGATGATTGAACCAATGTCGAAACAGCAGGCGGCCGCTGAAGACGCCAATGAAACCAAACAATACAAAAAAAAGAGGATGAATTTGCATAAGCTATTCGACTCTGGAAAAATAGTACACGGCAGAATCGCCGCGCTTTTCAGCGTTCAATCTTTCCGCCCGCGCCTTGAAGCTCGCGATTTCCTGTTTTGAAAAAAGCGTTGTTTCCCGGTTAACCATGTATGATTTGCCCGACATCAAAGGTATGTCTTTGCAATATTGTTCGCTGCCCCAAAACTGAAAATCACTGGAGTCATACCGTGTTTTCGTCAGTTTCAGCCCGGCCTGATTCGCCAGTAATTCGATGCTTTTCTCGGAATGAATGAAAAGATGCCGCGGCGCATCCAGTTGCACCCAGTTCACGCCATAATGCTCCCAGGCATAGGATGACACCGTCGGCGTGCGGATCAGGCAGGTCCCGTTTGGAGACAACAAGCGCGCGGTGTGTTGCAATGTTTCTAGCGGATCTGCCAGATGTTCCAGAACGTGGTGAAACATGATGAGATCCCAGGTTCCACCCACTTCAAAAAACGTTTGTTTGAGGATGCGCAGCCCGTTGGCGAATTCGAGATCCTTTTCCAAAAAGGGATCGACTCCCATCGTGTTCATAAAACCGAGATTTCTCAAATCCCACAGCAAAACACCGGCGCCGCAGCCGACGTCCAAAATTCTCGCATCTTTTCTTAAATTTTCGATGCCGGACAGGCTGAGTAAATTCTCATTCGGGAACCTCCGATACAGCCGCTTGCCGAGCATTCCTCTGCCGCGCACGGCATAACGATCCCGGAGTTTTTTCATCACCTTTTGCGCCGGGTTATAGTTCTTGGCGCCCGGCAATTGCGTGAAGCTGTAGTAATCTGCGGGATAATATT
>SZPB01000146.1 GCA_030263535.1 Cytophagia bacterium CHB2 | reverse complement strand
GTGACTCACGCCCACCGCCGAGACCGAAACCGGCTCACGATCAATCAGATAATCCATAATGGAGATGTCGTGCGGGGCCAAGTCCCAAATCACATTGGTATCGTGTTGAAACAGGCCGAGGTTGACGCGCACGGAATCAAAATATAGAATATCGCCAATTTCACCCTGCTGGATCATTTCTTTGATTTTGCGCACGGCGCCGGTATAAACAAAGGTGTGATCGACCATCAACGTGAGTCCGCGCTCTGCCGCGCATTCCAAGAGTTCGCGCGCATGCTCGACCTTGGTGGTCATCGGCTTTTCCAGCAACACATGCTTGCCCGCGCGCAGGGCGCGCATGCCCAGGGGATGATGCGTCGATACCGGCGTGGCAATCGCGATCGCGCCGACCTCTTCGCGGTGCAACAAGCTTTCGAAGGAGTTTGTCACTTCCGCATGCGGAAAGCTTTTCTTAATTTTTTGCAAACGGGATTCCTGCACATCACAACACACTACGCCTTGCACGCCCTCGGCGGCAAAAAAATTTCGCACTAAATTCGGCCCCCAATAGCCCAAACCGACGACGCCGATTTTCATATCATTTCCTCTCATCATCATTTCGCGCCTTTTCCGAGAAGCATCACCGGGATGGTTTTCAGAATCAGCGGCAAGTCCAGCAGCAACGAGGCATTTTGAATGTAATACAAATCGAGAATGACCATGTCGTCAAACCCGACTAAACTGCGCCCACTCACCTGCCAGACTCCCGTACAGCCGGGCGTCACACTCAACCGTTTCTTGTGCCAATCTTCATAATTCTCCCATTCATAGGGCAAACAGGGCCGCGGCCCCACCAGGCTCATGTCGCCGCGCAAGACGTTGAACAATTGCGGCAATTCATCCAGGCTGGTTTTGCGAATGAATTTGCCCACATGCGTAATGCGCGCTTCATTCACGATTTTCGTCGAGCCGTTTCGTGAGGCTGCGCCGTTTTGCCCGCGCATGAAATTCAACATGCTGCGCTTGCGCGCTTCATCATTGTCGCTGCCTGCCACCATCGAGCGGAATTTGTAAAAGTGAAACGGCTTTCCGTCTTTGCCGATGCGTATTTGGCGAAAGAACACTGCGCCTGGCGAATCCAGCTTGATTGCCAGCGCAATGACGGCCATCACCGGCGCCAGCACAATCAGGCCGAGAGTCGCCAGCACGAGATCGAAGAATCGTTTCAAGGTTCTTTGCAAGTATCGTGGTCGCGGCGTGGTGAAACCGACAACCGGTACGTTGCCATACCGCTCGGTTGAAATGCGTTCCGGCACAACTTCATAAAGCGGCGAGGCAATCTTAACCGCTGCGGAGGTTTTGGCGCAGCGCTCGAGCACGTCAAGCAGTTGCTGCGGCGTGACATCATCCAAACAAACCAAAATTTCTTCGATGTGGCGCTGCGTGACGATGGTCTCCAATTCATCGATTTTGCCCAGAACGCGGAGCTGCTCGAATACACGCGCGCCGGGAGATAAACTGTCATCGAGAAATCCAATGACGCGCAAACCGTAGGGATTTTGCATGCGGATGTTGGCGGCCATCATTCTGCCGGTGGTGCGGCCACCGAGAATCAATACGGAACGGCGATAGAAATTATTCTTGGTCAGAAAAAGGAACAGCGTGCGAAAGAGCACGATGCGGCTGAACACCAGCAGCGCAAAACTGATCAAGATAAAACTGAACGGCGCGAAACGGCTGGCGATAATAACCTGGGCATTCTTGATAAACGAGAAGAGCGTAAGCCCCAAGACGGCGGCAAAAATGCCGTTGCCAATGCGCACGGTATGATCGGCGATCGACAAGAACACATTCATTTGATACATCTCATAATGCTGAAAGATCAAAATCACAACCGCGCCATACAATGCGCAAAACAGAAGTTCCGGCTGGTGCGCCGCCAGCACCGAGTCAAATGAATGCAATTGCGGATCGGCTCCAAAGGCAAGCGCCAAAATGAATGAGGTGTTGATCGCCGCCCAATCCAGGAAGCCGAGAATATATTTATAGCGCGCATGTTTTAATGCCGTTAACATGGCCAGCACCTCATGCTTGTCCCTTTTGCTTCAAATCCATGAGAAGTTCCGTAATCTGCGCCGGCAGTTGGCCATTCGTGGGCTTGAAAGCGCCGTTCGCCGGACGTTTCACGACGGGTATGCTCTCGATCTGCCGGACCTCGTTGATGAAGGTGAGACGCCCGTGTTCGTGCAAATATTCATCGAGGTACGGCCGGCGCCCGGTAAAAATGCTGAAAACGGGAACCCCCAGCAAAGCCGCTTCGCGATTCATCGTGCCGCCGCCGCTAATCACGACATCGGAAGCCCATAACAGTTGCAGGCCGTCAACCGGCCAGCGCAGGAATGAAATATTTTTGCGTTGCGCCAGCGTTTCATCGACAAGCTTGCGTTCGGCTTCCGTGCGGTTGACGATGAGACAATGTGTGTTGTCGTGTGCGGAAAAATAATCGAGGCTCGCGCGAAAAAGCATTTCGCTTTTTTCGTCGTGATAATTCCCCAGCAGGCTCGGCGGGCGCAGGGTGATGAGGGTCGTGCCGGGATCGATTTGCAGAGACTTGCGAAAGCCCGGATCGGGAACGAAGTCGCGCATGTATATTTCTTCCTTGAAACCGGTGTAGCGAACGACTTTTTGCAGCTTGAAGCCGGCGTCCGACAAGCGCCGCTCGGGAATGAATGCCGGCATCAGCAGATACGTGGCGAGCGTGTTGAAAATTCTGGCCTCGGTGTATTCATAATCTAGCATCAAAACCGCCGGAATGCCGAGCCGTTTCGCTGCAACAAGTTGCGTGCGTGAGCCATGACTGACAGCCAGGCTGACAGGTTTGCCTTGCACAACTCGCGTCAAAGCCTGCGCGCGCTGAAACAGATTGACGATTTTACCCAGCTTACCCTTGCCGCCATGCTTGCCAAGCAGGGCATGCGGAATATTCCACAGCGTCAACAAATCCTTGGTCTGGGCAAAGTCGCGCGCCGAGATGAAATACGCCTTGTTTCTTTTTTGCAGCTCGGCAAAAATCGGGCGAAACAGGGGAACGTGGGGAGAATTGTCGAGATCAAACCAAAACATGCGGTTGTTGGTTGCTGGATGCTGGTTACTCGTTACTCGTTGCTGGTCGCTGGCTGCACGTTGATAGATTGCCGAAATTCATCACTCCCTCACTTCACGTGCGTAGACGCGCGTCAGCCCGAGAAACATCCACGCCTGCGTCCAGCGCATGAAGGAAGTTTTGATAGTGAAGAATCGTTGGCGGCGATAATAAAAAAAACCTGATGAATCCCAGAAAAGTCTAAGACATTGTTGCAAGATTTGCATTGAGAGTTCGTCCGCATCTTCGATCAAATCGCGCAACTCATCCAATGCAATCAAGGCGTGGGCAAACGCGTGACTTTCGAGCGGGTAAATTTTATTGTGATAGTATTTCACGTGACCATCGGCATCAAAAAAATTTTGCCGATAGAAACGCGCGCCACGCGCGAGCGCTTCACGGCCCATGCCATCTTGCCGGGCATCGATAAACTGCTTGAGTGCAACCAGGCTATAGCCGGTGTGAAAACTGTCGATCCAACGATTGTGCCAAGCTTCGCCGTACAGCCAGGCGCCCTCCGGCTGCTGGCGATTGAGCGAATAGCGCATGCTGCTCTCCGCCAGCTCGAAATAGGCAACGTCATTCGTGAGCGCCGCCACCCGCGCCAGCAATGCCGCTGCAAGCATGTTGGCATTGTGAATGCAAAACTCATCCAGCGGCGTATAGCTGAATGAAAAAGTCTGGCCGTCAGGAATGCGATTCAAACCGCGGCAAATGAAATCGCAGGCAGATTTGGCCAGATGCAGCCAGCGGGCATGATGCGTGAGTTGATAGAATTCCAGCAGGGCGTGGCCGACGAACGAAGTGGTAACGACGTTCGGCGTGTGGCGCGGCGCATAGAAATGGCGATTCGCCCAGGGGAAATCGTAACCCCAACAGGCGCCGGGATAGCCGCGAATGCTGTTCTCGTCGAGCCAGCGTGCAAAAGACTCCGCGCGTTGCCGGTAACGTTGCTCACCGCTTGCCGCATAAAGCCGCGCATAAGCTTCGAGAAACAATCCCATGCCTTTGGCGTTGCAGCCCGGCTTTATGCCAAAAAACGGGCGCAGATTGACCGGCGAGCGCTTGAGCAGTTGCAACATCACCAAGCCCAGCACACGCGAGCGGCCCGTGAGGAATTCAAGAAAGGGGCTGTTTAAGGCATCATGCGGATCATAGCCGCGATAATCCTGCGCCGCGAGCCATGATTCGAATGTCGCCAGAACCGCCTCAAGATCGCATGCGGCTTTATCGGGCAACGTTGTTGTGGTTGGAACGAGCAATGGCATCTGTGGCAAATTCCTGGCGGGATCAATCAAAGGCAAGATGAGCCGGCTCGATACTGGCGGAACGCGTGCGCAGCGATTCCAAAATTTCAAACGTGATGATGGAGGGAGAAAAGAGATCACGGACTTCACGTGCCTTGCCTTCAAAAAAAGCTTGAATCTCCTCGGCATAGCCCTTGCCGGGCAGCTTGAGTTGCCGCTTTTTGGCGGAATCAAAAAATGTTGCTGAAACGAAATTATCGATACTCGCGCACATACCGCCGCCGAAAATTTCGATATACTCCTTCGCCATGCGGCTGCTGCCGTTGGCGAGATAAGTGATCATCGCGAGGCCGCCGTTCTTGAAGCGGATCGTCGCAATGACATTATCCGGTAGAGTTGCGTCGCCGTTGCTGGAGGCAAAGCCTTCGGCATAAACCGAAACCGGCTCCGCGCCGATAAAAAATTGCGCAAGATCGATGAAGTGACAGGCCTCGCCGATGATGCGGCCGCCGCCGATCTGCGGATGATGCAACCAATGACTCGCTTCGAGAAAGCCCGCGTTCACACGATAGTTGACCACCAGCGGCGCGGTCACGCGCGCGAAGCGTTGTTTGATTTCATGCGACAGCGGCGCAAACCGGCGGTTGTATCCCACCGCAAATTTGACAGATTTCTTTTCCCGGGCCTCAGCATAAGCCTGTGTGAGCGCATGCAACTCTTCAAAATTGAGCGCCGGCGGTTTTTCGACGAATACGCTTTTGCCTGCTTGCAACGCAGCAATGGCAAGGGGCGCGTGCAAATCATGGCGCGTGGCGATGAACACGGCGTCAATATTCGGATCAGAGATGATGTCGCGATGATCCGTGGTGCAATAGCGAAACCCGAATTTGTCGGCAACGCTCTTGGCGCTGGGACCATTCATGTTGGCAACGCCCACGAATGCAACATCCGGAACGCGTTTCAATTGCGGCAGCAGATAGGATTGCGCGAAGTTGCCCGCGCCGATGAAGCCGATGCGCCGGCCCACTGAGGTCGCCGGGATTTGAGCCTCAGGCGCGCGGGAAACTTTGCGCGTAAGCTTGCCGTTGCTTGCGGCATATTCCAGCAGAACGCCCAAATATTTTTCCTGCGCTCTGCCGAGAATAAGCTGATAGGCATCCACCGCTTGCGTGACGGGAAAACGATGCGTGGTGAGATTGTTGACCTTCACTTTGCCTTTGGCAACCAGTTGCAGGAAAGCAGAGAGATTGCGTTTTTCCGTCCAGCGTACATACGCATAAGGATAGTCAATGCCCTCGGCCTCGTAACGCGCGTCATAACGTCCCGGGCCATAGCTGCACGACATGCGCACGTCAAGCTCTTTCTCGTAAAACGGGCTGCGCGGAATATCGAGATTCACCAGGCCGACGATCACAATCTTCCCTTTTTTGCGCGCCAAACGTCCGCTCAATTCAATTGGATCATTGCTTTTGGTGGCCGCAGTGATCATGCACGAATCGAAGCCATGGCCGCCGGTGAGATCGCGCAGCTTTTCTTCGAGATTTGTCGTGTGCCGCAAAAACGCAGCAGTCGCGCCGGACTGTAGCGCACGCTCGACGTGTTCAGGGCTGAGATCAATGCCAACAACGTTGCAACCGTTCGCTTCCAAAATTTGCAGCGTGAGCTGACCGAGCAATCCCAGACCCAACACCAAAACCCAATCACCAATTTGCGGCTCAGCCTGGCGTACACCCTGCAAGGCAATGGCGCCGAGCGTAGTGTAGGCTGCTTCTTCATAGCTAACGTTATCAGGAATCGGCGCGCAAAGATTCTTCGGAACAAACACGTATTCCGCGTGATGGGCATATTCACCGCCGGCACACGCGACGCGATCGCCAGCTTGAAAAAGTTCCGGGCAATCGCTTTCCACCACTTCACCGGCGCACGAATAACCCAACGTTTTGAGCATCGACAACCGGCTCATAACTTTTTCATAAGTCGCACGCACGCCGTCGCGCCGCACATTGTCGAGAGTTTGGCGCACGAGATCCGGACGCTTTTGCGCCTTGCCCAGCAAGCTGCTTTGTGCAACTTCCACGGTGGCGCGCTCCGTGCCGGCGCTGATCAGAGAAAACCGTGTGCGCACCAGCACACCATCCGGCCGCAGCATCGGCGCCGGCAAGTCTTCGACCTTCAACTCACCGGTTTTAAAGTTTTGGAGGACTTGTTTCATTGTCGACAAAAATTTGAAACCACATTTCCAGAGTCAACAGCGCCCAGATGCGATGCGCGTTGTCCTGCCGCCCGGCACGATCGTCTGCAATGATTCTTTGCACGTAGGCCGGATTGAGATAGCCGCGGCGCTTGATGCGCTCTTCACTCAACAAATCCTGCATCAACACTTCCAAGCCATTTTTGACCCACGAACGCAGCGGCGCGCCAAAGGGCGCTTTGGGCCGGTAAATCACTTCGTGCGGCAGCAAAGATTCCATGGCTTTCTTGAACACATACTTCGATTGCAGTCCGTGAATCTTGTACTTGGCAGGAATGCTGAACGCAAACTCAACGACTTTGTGATCGGCCAGCGGTGGCCGGCTTTCGACTCCGGCTGCCATGGTTGCCTTGTCAGAATACATCAAATTCAAACTTGGCAAAAACATCTTGCTGTCCACAAAACACATTTGATTGAGGTATTCCAAATCGCCGGCCTGGCCGAAGCATTCAAAATGCCGACGTAAAGGATACGTCTGCTCGCGCGGCATGTAAAATTCCGGCGCCAACAGTTGCTGAAACTCGGCTTCGTCATAGTAAGAATAACTGCCAATGAAGCTGTTGACCGGATCGCAACCCGCATTTTTGATGAACCGCTTGGCCCAGCGCGCCGTGCGCCAGCCGCGCTGTGAAAACGTCACCGGCGCAACATGCACGAAGCTTTCGACCAGAGCTTTGCGCAGAAACTGCGGTATACGGCGATAGGTGATTGCCAGCATCGAGGCGAGATGTTTGCGATAGCCCGCAAAAATCTCGTCGCCGCCCATGCCGTTGAGCAACACCGTCGTGCCGGAATCCTTCGCGGCTTTGGCAATCAAATAGGTGTTGATTGCGGCCGGGTCTGCAATCGGTTCATCGAGATGCCATAAGATCTTCGGCAACAAATCCACGAGATTCGGCGCGATGGTAATTTCATGATGTTCCGTGCCGAATTGCCGGGCTATGACGCGCGCGTATTTGGCATCGTCCGGCATGGCCTCCAGCCGGCTATCCTCTTCGCTGAATTTGATGGTATAAGTCGAAAAATTGCCATTGTTCTGGCCGCGCGCCAGGCTGACAACAGCGCTCGAATCCAACCCGCCGCTGAGAAACGCGCCCACCGGCACATCGCTGATCATTTGCCGCTGCACGGCTTGCTGCAATTGTTCGCGCAAGCCGTCGACATAATAGCTTTCCGGCCGGGAATCCGTGTGCGCCGTGGGAATTTCCCAGTAACGCTCGAGCTTGAGTTTGCCTTGATGGTACTCCAAATAATGGCCGGCAGGCAATTTCAGTATGTTTTGAAAAATCGTTTTGGGATCGGGAATCCACAAAAATAAAAGAATGCTGTGAATCGCGTCAACGTCGACCTCCCGCCGCAATCCCGGCGCATGCAAAAGCGCTTTTAGTTCCGAGGCAAAAACAAATCTGCCGTTGGTGAGGGCATAGTAAAACGGCTTGATGCCGAGTTGATCGCGCGCCGCAAAGAGGGTTTTATTTTTGGCATCCCAAATCGCAAATGCAAACATGCCAATGAACTTGTTGAGACAGCGCGATCCCCACGCTTCATAGGCGCACAAAAGAACTTCGGTATCGCAGTTGGAACGAAACGTATATCCCTTCTGCTCCAATTCTGCGCGCAACTCGCGAAAATTGTAAAGCTCACCGTTATAGACAATCGTGAGATGGCCGGCAGGATTGGTCATGGGTTGATGGCCGGCGGCGCTGAGATCGATGATGCTCAAGCGGCGATGGCCCAGCGCAACGCCGTCTTCCGCCAGCACATGCACTCCGGAATCATCCGGGCCGCGATGCGCCAACGCGGCTGTCATATTGTAAATGAGTTGTTGATCAGCTTGACCAACGATGCCGGCAATACCACACATAGTCTAAAATTGGTTGGAGGGATTGAGGGATCGTTGGATTGTTGGTTTCATCAATCCATTAATCCAAAAATCCCACTATCCACGTGTTTAATTCATACTCTCGGCATTTGCCGCGACCGCCGGCAACGCGACAAGTTCGATATGCCCCTCGCCCTCAAGCTCATTACGCTTGACTTGCACGCCTGCACTCGTGCCCCAAAACAGCAGCCACACCGGCAGCGTGGCGCGCGACATTTCCCAATAGTTATCGAGAAAGGCCAGCCCGAACAAATAAACCGAGCCGGCAACCAATGCCGTTGCCAACGGCAAAAACTCGGGGGCGATCTCTTTCGCTTGCCGCAAAAGCTTGAACGATTTGATCGTCATAAAGAGATAAATTCCGATGATGATCAAGCCGCCGAGCACACCAATCTCAGCCACCGGCGCCAAAAAGCTGGAGTGCGGATTGGAGAGCTGATAGCTGCCCAAAACCGCCTGGCTGCGAAAGTGTCCGACATAAGTCTCGCTGACTTTCGTAAAGCGCGGGCCGGATAAGCCAAAAAGCCGCTCGATCAAATCTCCCACGCCTTTGCCTTTGCTTCCGGCCAACTCATAGCTGAACGTGTAATAAGCCCGGCTCAAATAATTTCCTGGGCCGACGCCCGCCAGTGCCGCCATGGGCCGATCATCGAACAACTTGAGCGTCTGGGTATAGGATTGAAACTTTCCATATTGCAGGAATGCGGTGGGATTCGCCACAATTTTTTCCCAATCGCCATACTTGAGATTGGTTTCGTCCTGCGCCTGCAACAAGATATAAGATATGGTGGTCGCAGAGATGGCAATAATAAACACGCTGGTGATCAGCACTTTCAGCACCGGCTTGCCGTAGAGAGCGCCCAGCATCACGATGATCGCCAACAAAAAAATAGGCACAGCCGCGCGATACTGCAGCAGATAAAAAATGACCAGGACGGCTGTTTGGCCCATAATCAAGCGCAGTTTACCGCGCTTGCGAAACTCTTCCTCGCCCAACAGCAGACCGCCACAAATGACCAGCAACGTCGAAAATTGATACGCATTGAGGCCATAGGTGCCCGAAACGACATCGGGATTTTGTGTGGCGATGAACTGTGGTACATTGATAAAAACGACCACGGCAATATTGATGGCCAGCAAAACCAGAAAGAGCTGTCGTACCTGGTGCGCCAGAACGCCGACGTCTTCCACGATCTTGTTGAGCGCAATAAAGAGTATCGGCCCCTGCAAAAAACCAATAGCAAACAAAACCGCAGCCGGCGCCAGCAAATCCCGCGAGTTCATGAAAGCTGAGGTTAGAATGATCAAGGTCACGGCAAAAATGGTGCGCACCAGAAAACGGTGGGTTCGCAAGTCAACCTCGGGGTGGGCATACCGCAATAACCCGGCGGCACCGAGAAACACGATGAACGGAAGATCGAGGATATCAACCCATTTGGGCAATATGCCCAAAACCTCTGAAAAGAAACGGCTGGTGAGAAAAAAGGCAAAGAAGGCTATAACGATACGCTGCAACATGATTCTCTCAACTAGGCTTTCTAGTACACTGCCACCTTAGTTCATTATACTACCTCAATTTGTCATTCAAGGTGAATCTTGTGAAGTTTGCGTTCAGGCCTGAATTTTCACAAGATTCTTTCAGAATGACAATTAGAGCTGGGCATTAATTTTCAAGATGACAATACGCTAGGAGCACGGAACCTTCCGCACATCTGGCAACCTATGAATTCAATAAACCACGGCACCAAATCTACACCCGCCACAGGATCTCTTCAAATTGCCGCGCAACGCATGTGATGTCAAAGCGTTCCGCGGCATACTTGGCATTGTAGGCGCCCATCGCCCGCGCTTTGGTACGATCGCGAACGAGCATATCGAGTTTTTCCGCCAAATCATCGCTATTCCCCGGTTGCACGAAAATGCCGTTCGTGCCTTCGACGACTACTTCGGGCAGCGCGCCCACCGGCGTCACGACCACCGGAAGGCCATGAGCCATGGCTTCCAACACCGACATGGAAAAACCCTCGGTGTACGAAGGCAAAACAAACACATCGGCCTCGGCAAACGCCCGCGTTTTTGCCTCACCCGAGACCACGCCCAAATATTCGGCGTCGTGATCTCCAGCCTGTTCGACAAAATCCGAGATAACGCGTTCGATGCGTTCCGAGTTTTCGTCAAAAAATGTTCGCGCCGGGCCGGACAAGAATGCACTAATGGCTTTGCGGCGATCTCCGGCAAAGCGTTTCTCGCCGGCAAACAGCAACCGCACCGGGTGGCGTTGGCGCAATTGCTGATACGCCAGCACCAACTCGTAGAAACCCTTGGAGAAAGCCACATGCCCCATGAACAAAAGTGTAAATGGCTTTTGTGCAGACGCATGCGGACTGTAATAACCGTTTAACGGCAAACCATTGTACAGCACGTGCAAGCGCTCCCGGGGAACCAATCCCGCAAAAAGACTTTTTAGAATTTCTGCCTGCACGATCACGGCATCAACGTGCTTTAACGCATGGCGGATCAGCCAGCAAAAAAGTTTGCCGTATTGCTCATACAAGCTGCGAAAGCTGCCGCCGCGATAATGCGCGATGGCGCGCTTGCCCAGAAGTTTCGCGGTGAAAATGATAACCGTGTCGCGCAACAATCCCACTTTGCCGGAAGAGAGCAAAAAGTAAACTTTATCCGGCCGGGTGCGGCGCAGCGCATGCAAGAAATCCCAATAAACCTTGAGAAAACCGATGATGCCCTCGAGGTCGAATACCCCTTTCTTGCCGTTTTCCGCGCGAATATTGCTGCGCACATGCGTCACCCGGATTTTTTCGCCGGAGATTGCTTCGAGCAAAAGTCCGGTGGCCACTTCCGGTCCAGCATAAGGCGGCGGCGTTGGCGCGTAAATGAGAATGTGGGGCTTGGGAGACTTCGTCATTCTTGGATAACATCTAAACTTGACACCACGATAATTCCCTGAGCTAAACCATTTTGCTTCTTCGGAGCATAGGTGGCAGGCTAAGATTTTGGAGAGAGCAAAAGCCCCAAAGGGGCGGCACATAAAAGCTTGGGGCAACGCCCCAAGATAAAATTCAATCCAAACTCGGAGCGCCAACGGCGCGAAATTTTGAGCGGGGCTGTCATTGACGCTACTTTATTTTGCCCTTTCAGGGCGATAGGAACGGAGAACTTTCTTTTCCCAGGGCGGTGCCCTGGGCTAATCCATCTTGCCCCTTCGGGGCTTGTGTTTCACATCAGCACCAAGATTAGTTTGATGCGTATGCCCTCGTGACATTCGATTCAGGGCTTACCCCCAAAACCTTTGTGCTGTCATGCCCGAGTCCTTTAATCGGACATTCACTTTCAATACTGCCAGGTTTTGGGCTAGACGCCAAAGCGTTGGTCGCTGGCGCAGAGGCCTGCGTTACCCATCTCCCGGCAGGCAACCCAAAATCGCCTGCACGAAACCTTGCGCATTCTTTTGAATATTGACGGACTCGGCAACAATCCGCAGCGACTGCCGGCCCATTTCTTCGCGTATGCCAGGGTTCAAACAAAGCTCTCGAATACATTGAGCCAACGCCGGAATGTCGGTGGGGTCCACCACAAAACCGTTCTGCCCGTCCTGCACCACATCAATCGTGCCGCCGGCAAATTTTGAAGCGATGATCGGCAGGCCTGCGGCTGCAGCTTCTACTAGGACAAGGCCATAAATGTCGTACAAGGAAGGAAACACGAAAAAATCGCATTTTTTGAAAAAGCGCGCAACTTCATAATTGGGTTGAGGCCCCCAGAATGTAACATGCGTTAGCGACAACTCGCGCGTCAACCTCTCCAGCCGCTCTCTATCAGGCCCGCCCCCAACGATGTCAAATTGAATCTGAAGTTTCGAGCTCGATTGTAGAAGCTGAAGTGCATGCAAGGCGAATTCGATGCCCTTGAATCTCTGGAGGTTACCCACAAATAATACGCGCGGTTTAGCAAATCCATCTCTTTCCACGCGAGGCGGCGCCTTCTTCAGCAGTTCACTGAAATTCTCCGTGTCGATAGAATTTATCGCAATATGAATGTTTTCTTTCGCAACGCCATTCTGTGCCAAAAAGTTTCGAGCCTCTGATCCGTATGCAATACACAGTGCGCTCTGTGCAAGTAGATATTTGCGTACTGGTTTACGTAGCCATTCTGCTCGCCGTCGCTGGGCCTGGCGGCTAGTTTCTCCAGAATAAATTAGAAACGGTATATTGCGCCCACTGGCATAGTGACATGCAAACATGGACGGCAAAGAAAAACCGGCTGACACAACTATGGCCGGGTTTTCTTCACGCAAAATTTTTGGTAGTGACCAACCAAAACTGAACAACTTCTCAGAGCCAATCTGGAGATTCAAATCATTCAAAAACCGAAAAGGAAAGGTGATGTCACTGATAACACCTTGCCAGTATGACCGTCGTTTATAGCTGGCGGCAGCAAACAAAACCTTCAGTGAAAGGCCATGAGCTTTCAGTGCCACATATGCGCGATTCAACATTGCTACGCGATAAGGCGCAGGAATATTCGTGATGAAGATCACGCTAGGCTGGCTGGCATCTGGCAAATTGCTACTCTCGGCAGTTCGGTAATGATACAATTTTAAGCGAGTCAGCGACACTACTTAAACCAGCGTTCATACCACGTTGCCAGCGTATACAAATTCCAACTCAAAAAGCCCTGCTCCTCTGTTTCATGCAAACGTGTGCGCATTTCATTCATAAAGCCCGAACTCAACACGCCCCAATCGGATTGCAAACGCGGCAACACGGTAAAAATTTTTTCATGCATCATGCTGCCGGCCCATTCCCGTATCGGTACACAAAAGCCTTGTTTTTTGCGGTGCAGGAATTCTTCTGGCACCGTGCCGGCGAGCGCTTGTTTGAGAATATATTTCTTCTCGCCATTTTTGTATTTGAGTTGCTGCGGCATTTGCAGCGCAAATTCCACCAGGTGGTGATCGAGAAACGGCACGCGAATCTCAATGGAATTCGCCATGCCCATCCGGTCGGCGCGATACAAAAAAACATGCTCGACTTCCGAGCGCAGGCCCCAATACGACAGCCATTCGCAATAATCCGTGCTGTGGCGTTCGGCCTCAAACTGTTGGCGGCCTTCTGCAACGGCGCGATAAACCTCCGCCTTGCCGTTCAAGATTTCTTGAAATGCCGGCGTGCCTTTCAGCGCGCCGGTCGCACCGATATAAAGCTCGATCTCGTGGGAAGCGCGTACCAGCATGTCGCCGGCAACGCCGTTTACGCCCATGCGTTGGCTCGTCTGCGCCACTGCTGTCTTGATAAAACGTGGCAGGCTGTTGAATCCGCGCCAATAGGGTTGCAGCCGCAGATACTGCATGTATTTGTTGTAACCGCAAAACAGCTCATCGCTGCCGTCGCCATTGAGAATCACAATCGCGCCATTGCGTCGCGCTAGTTGCGAAACAAAATATATCGGAATGGTGGTGGCATCTGCGACCGGCTCATCGAGATAAAATGCCAGTTCCGGCAGCACCTCCAAAAGATGGCGCGGCGTAATCTCGATCTCATGATGCTCGGTTTTGAAATGCCGGGCTGCCGCACGGGCGTGGCTGCGTTCGTCATAGGCTTGCTGCCCCTGAAACCCGGCAGTAAACGTGTGTACCTTGCTTCCCTGCACGCGCGACATTAACGCAACATTTGCCGTGGAGTCTACTCCACCGCTCAAAAACACCCCCACTGGAACATCGCTGCGCATGCGCAG
>SZPB01000145.1 GCA_030263535.1 Cytophagia bacterium CHB2 | reverse complement strand
GGTTGATTTCATCGGCAAGAATGAGGTTGGCGAAAATCGGGCCTTTCTTGGTGGTGAACTGGCCGTTGCGTTGATCGTAGATCAGCGTTCCAATCAAATCCGCCGGCAGCAAGTCCGGGGTGAATTGAATGCGTTGAAACTTGGTTTGAACCGCGGCAGACAGGGTTTTCACCGCCAGGGTTTTCGCCAGGCCCGGCACGCCTTCCAGCAGAATGTGCCCGTTGCTGAGCAGGCCCACCAGCAGGCGTTCGACCATGTATTTCTGCCCGACAATGACTTTGGAAATTTCCTTGGTAAGTTTTTCGATGAATGCGCTTTCGCGTCGAATCTTTTCATTAATCGCTTGAATGTCGACGTTCATTACACCTCCGATTGAGTCCCTGCAAGAATTTTATAGAGTGCGGATTAAACGGCTAAAGCGGCACGCGAGTGTATTGCGTGGTTCGTTTCTGATCAACTGCCCTCTCCGGATGCGGCATTTTTGGCGTTATTTCACCGCCGGCGCGACAATCTCCGCCGGCTTCAAGTTCGCGCGCAGAAAATTCTCCGTTAAGGCGTAAGCCCGCGCGAGACGGCTGGGATCGCCGCCGGCGCCGGAAAATTTAACCACATCGCTAGTTTGCAAAACTTCCTCCACTTGCATGACTTGATTGAGATCCGCCGTGAGCGGACGAAAAGCGGCAACCACTTCCGCGGAAGTAATGCCCTGCGCTGGAATATCAAAGCGTTTCTGCAGATAGTTGCGCAACAACTTTGACAGCGCCGTGAAAGCTTCTTTTGCATCAAGCGCATTGAGATCGACGGACGCTTGCAATTCCTCCAGGAATTCTTCCTCGATCGGTTTGGCAATTTGCGCGGCTTGTCTTGCCCGCTCGGCTTTTTGTTTGCGCGTTTGCCAATAGAAATAAGCCAGGCCGCCCACCATTGCAAGGCCGGCAACAATTCCAAAAATCAAACCCAACGGCGTTTCACCCGGCTCCGCAACCGCGTCGATGATTTGCACGCTCAAACGTGTTGTGTGTAAATCATGCTTTTCATTTGTACGTTTGTCGAGATAACTCACGCGCAACGGCTCGACATAACCCATGCCCAAGCCTTCGGGTTTGAGCGTGTATTCAAACGTTTTGATTGCCGTATTAACCCCGTTTTCAAGTCCAACCCAGTTGGAGGAGGCAGAACCCGTGAGCTTGAAATTCGACAGGCGCGGCGCTTCCGGTGGGTCAAATTCAACTTGCGACAAATCGCCGCGCCACGTGAGCTGAACCACGCAAGTCGCGGCGCGATTCAGCGGCGTTTCCTGCGGCGAAATCGAAGCGTTGAGCTTGATCTCGAGGCTTTCTTGTGCCCGGGCAATCTGCCCCGCGAAAGAGAATGCGATCAAACAAATGAGGACGGAAGTGTATCGCATGGGTTGAGCGACTTCGTTCTTGCGAGCAAGCTGTTACAGCGGAATAGCTTTTATGGCGTACTTGCACGCGTGGTTAAACTTGCGCTGCAAAATTTTTCGTGCAACAATAAAAAAAGCCGCGACGAAACTTTGGCGTATTCCAGCCTGCCAAAAGAATGACATCGGGCTTGTTAGACGGAAACTCAGCAAAAAAAGTTTTACGGCTTGACATTCGGGCCGGTCTGTGATTTCTTCTGCGCCGCGCCATTCACGGAAGCCGGCTCGGCAGGCTTGTCTGCCGAATCGGTAAAGAGATTAAGCTCGCTGATGTCCTGGCCGAGATGCTCCAATTCCCAATCGACCGAGGGCGTCAATTCGTGCGCGGGGTATTTGTCTTTGAACGCCGTGTAAGCGAGACGCGCCTTGTCGAGATCTTTGATGTGATTGGCGTAGATATATCCGATCATGAACTGCGCTTGCGGCACGTGCGGGCTTTGCGGAAAATCGGCGATCAACCGCTGAAAGGCATCCACCGCGCGTTGGTATTGCTGCTGGTTGTTCAGGCAAATCATGCCGATCTTTTGCAGCATTTCGTCGATGCCCGCGCTTTTGGGAAAACGCTGCACCAGCGCCTGCGACAGCACCAAAGCCGCGTTAAAATCCTGCTGCTTTTCATAATTTTGAATCTCGGCGCGCAGTTCCGCCTCGCCCAGGCCGTTGGCCTTCTTCAGTTGCGCCAGCTTGGCCTGTACTTCCTCGAGTTGGGCGCTTTGGGGATACTGCTCATTGAGTTTTTTGTAGTGCTTCTCTGCCTGGGTAAACTCGCCGGCAAGCTCTGCTGCTTTGGCTTTGGTGTAGAGCTGCTCTTCGCTCAGCTTTTCGCCGCATGCTATAATGAGAAGGCTCGTTGCTAACAACCCGCTCAGAAGCCTTGTGATTGACATCGCAACCTCCGCTGGTGTGATCGAATTTCTAAAAAAGCGGGAAAATCTAAGGAGTGAACGCCATAAAATCAAGCGAATTCTGCCTAAAACAAAAAAGGCGAGATCACTCTCGCCTTTTTGTTTTGCCAACTCACGGGCAATGCTTAGTTCTTGCCAGCGCCTTCGTCCACCACTTCGAAATCGGCCTCTTCGACCTTGCCTTTGCCGCCGGGGGAGCCGTTGGGGCCGGCTTGTTTGCCGGCAGCGCTGGCAGCTTCGTACATCTTGGTCGAGACTTGATTCCAAATGGTGTTCAATTCTTCGCTGGCGGCTTTCAGCTCTTCGGCGCGCTCGGTTTTCATGGTGTCGCGAATCTTCTTCACGGCATTTTCCAGGCGTTCTTTCGAGGCGGCGTCGAGCTTGTCGCCCATGTCGCGAATATTCTTCTCGGTTTGATACACGAGTTGATCGGCGCGGTTGCGCGTTTCGACCAGCTCGCGCTTCTTTTTATCTTCTGCGGCATGATCGCGCGCATCGCGTTCCATCTTTGAGATTTCATCCTTGCTCAAGCCCGTTGAGGCCTCGATACGAATCGATTGTTCCTTGCCCGTGGCTTTATCTTTTGCGCCGACATGCAGAATGCCGTTGGCATCGATGTCGAAGGTGACTTCGATTTGCGGCACGCCGCGCGGCGCCGGCGGAATACCGTCGAGAATGAAGCGGCCCAGCGTGCGGTTATCGATCGCCATTTCACGTTCGCCTTGCAACACATGAATCTCGACTTGCGTCTGGCTATCCGCGGCCGTGGAAAAAATTTCCGATTTCTTGCACGGAATCGTGGTGTTGCGCTCGATCAACTTTGTGGTCACGCCGCCGAGTGTTTCTATACCCAGCGACAACGGCGTCACGTCGAGCAACAATACATCTTTCACATCGCCGGCCAGCACGCCGCCTTGAATCGCGGCGCCCACCGCCACCACTTCATCCGGATTCACGCCGCGATGCGGCTCTTTGTTGAAGAGACGGCGCACGATTTCCTGAATTTTCGGCATGCGCGTCGAACCGCCCACGAGCACCACTTCGTCAATTTCATTCGGGCGCAGATCCGAATCGCGCAGCGCGGCTTCGCAGGGCCCGACGGTGCGCTCGAACAAATCGTCGCAAAGCTGCTCGAAGCGCGAGCGCGTGAGCGTGATCTGCATGTGTTTCGGGCCGGCATTGGTCGCCGTGATAAACGGCAAATTGATGTCGGTTTGCATTACCGTCGACAACTCGCATTTCGATTTCTCCGCCGCTTCTTTCAGGCGTTGCAGCGCCATGGGATCTTTCGAGAGATCGACGCCTTCCTGTTTCTTGAATTCTGCGACCAGCCAATCGATGATGCGCTGATCAAAATCGTCGCCGCCGAGATGGGTATCGCCATTGGTGGCTTTTACTTCGAACACGCCGTCGCCGATTTCGAGAATACTGATGTCGAACGTGCCGCCGCCCAAATCGAACACCGCAATCTTCTCATCTTTCTTCTTATCCAAACCATAAGCCAGGGAGGCCGCGGTCGGCTCGTTGATAATGCGCTTCACCGTCAAACCGGAAATCTCTCCGGCTTCTTTGGTGGCTTGCCGCTGGCTGTCATTGAAGTACGCCGGCACCGTGATCACCGCTTCCGTGACTTTCTCGCCCAAATAATCTTCGGCGGTCTGTTTCATCTTTTGCAAAACCATCGCCGAGATTTCCTGCGGGGTGTATTCTTTGTCGCCAATGCGCACCACGGCAACGTCATTTTTGCCCGACACCACGGCATAGGGCACGGATTCACGTTCACGTTTGACCTCGCTGTGGCGGCGGCCCATGAAACGCTTGATCGAGTAGATCGTGTTGGTGGGGTTGGTGATGGCCTGACGCTTCGCCACTTGCCCGACGAGACGCTCGCCGGTTTTTGAGAATGCTACCACAGAAGGCGTCGTCCGTGCGCCTTCAGAATTGGGAATGACCACCGGCTCGCCGCCTTCCATAACAGCGACGCAAGAGTTGGTTGTTCCCAAGTCAATTCCGATAATTTTGCCCATTGCTAAAATCCTCCAAGACAAGAATCAATGATGGTGATATTTAATTTCGAGACTTTGCAAAATGTGTAACGAATCTCACTATCAATAAACAAATGGCATGCCACGCGCGATCGCATGCGTCTTGATATTGTTTATAAATGCTTTAAACTAGGTGAGATTTCTCGAGGTGGGAACTCGTTTAGGTCTTTTTTTCAGAGAGATGACAGGTTGTCAGCAAAAGGGGACGGCCTTGTTTTTAGCAAGGCCGTCAATAACGAAGTCGCTGGCTCGACAAAAAGAATTAATCTTCCGGGGGGCCGACAGAGCGGCGGCGTTCATAGGCGGCTTGTGCATCGCGGGTGCGCGGGGTCCATGGCATGGCCTCTAAACGCGCCTCCGGTATCTCCTTGCCGGTGTCGATGCAGTAGCCATACGTGCCTTCCTTGATGCGTTTCAGTGCATCTTCAATTTCGGAGAGGATATCGGTATCCTTGGTCAGCAAGCCGGAAATATACTCGCGGTCACGATCGAGCTTGGCCGACTCTTCAAATTCGGCGCTGCGCGTCGTGGTCGAGCCTTCGAAATCGTCCTCGTTTTGATTGAGCGCGCGCAAAATGCGATCGCGTTCCTGCAACAATCGTGACTTGTAATGTTCGAGTTTCTTTTTGTCCATGTAATCTGCCTTTCCTAGGACAAGTTCAATGTTCAAAAACGGCGGTGAATCTAATCATTCCGGCGCTTCAAAGCAACAAAGAAATTGGCGTCGCCGCGCGCAATGCGCAATAAAACGACTTTCCGGTCTTTGGCCTGATCCAGCACACGACGGTATTCCGCCGCAGATTTGACCGGCTTGCGGTCAACCTCCTTGATCACATCGCCGGGCCGGATGCCTTCTTCATCTGCCTGGCTGCCGCTCTCGACTTCGACGACCACAACACCAGATTCCTCTTGAATATCGAATTCATTGGCCAAATTCTCGCTCAAGTCTGCCACCGCCAAACCCAGCTCCATGCTGCGCGTTTCCGTGGAAGTCAGCTCCTCATTTGGGTCTTCCGGGCGTTCGCCGAGCTTGACTGTGACCGTTCGTTCACGGCCGTCGCGAATCAATTTAACTTGCACCGCGGTTCCGGGGCGAAAACCGGCAATAAAATTCATCAAATGATTTTGATCGCGCATCGGCGTGCCGTCAATCGCAACGATGAAATCCCCGTCGCGCACGCCGGCTTTGAATGCCGGGCTGCTGGGAATCACCTCACGCACCAACGCGCCGTCCGTCGAGGGCAAATTCATTTCTTGGGCAATTTCTTGATCGACGCTGGAAATATTGACGCCCAGCCAACCGCGCACGACTTTGCCGGTTTCGATGAGCTGGGTCATAATCTGGCGCGCGAGATTGATCGGAATCGCAAAGCCGATACCGACATTGCCGCCGCCCCAGCCGCCGGAAACGATGGCTGTATTAATGCCCACCAGTTCTCCGCGCAGGTTTACCAATGCGCCGCCGCTGTTGCCGGGATTGATCGCGGCATCGGTTTGAATGAAATCTTCATAATCAACTTCACCCACGCCGACTTGATTTCTGCCTTTGCCGCTCACGATGCCCGCGGTAACCGAGTGCGCAAGATGAATGGAAAACGGACTGCCCACAGCCATAACCAGCTCGCCGACTTCCAGGGCATCCGAATTTCCCAGCCGGGCAACCGGCAAATTCTTCGCATCGATCTTGATCACGGCGAGATCGGTTTTGGGATCAGCGCCGACGACCGTGGCTTTGTAATTCTTTTTGTCGATCAGCACCGCAATGGCGTCGGATTCGCGAATGACGTGGTTATTGGTGAGAATGTAACCCTCCGGGCTGATAATCACGCCGGAGCCCAGGCCGTCCTGGCGGAACTCGCGCGGACGGCGTTTGCGCCACCAATCTTCGTGGAAAAACTCGGTGAGCGGGTTGCGCACGCGCACGACTTTCTCGCTGGTGATGCTGACCACAGTGGGCATGACGCGCTTTGCTACGGAAACATAAGCCTTGCTGGTGGCGGCCAAATCTGCAACGTCGCCGGACAAATCATCTTCATTTGAAGCCGCCTCGCTGGCGTTGGCAGCGAGCTTGAATTCCGGCTTGCTCTCCGCGATGCCGGGTTTGGTCCACTCGAAATTCGAGGCGACGATCAAACCCACAATCGCTCCGAGAAACAGCATGAGCGACATGACGCCGATGGTTTTATGTTTTGACATAACCCCTTCTCCTGAGTAAGAATGGTAAAACCGTCCGGTCGCTCCGAGCTTCCGGAGAGAATAGAAAGATCATGTTTTGCCGCTGCGATAGAACCGAATGTGGGCTTTTTCCAGCGTCGCCAGGCCCTCGGCAATCGCGCCGTCGATGACGGCCAGAAAATTCTCAAGTTTCTCGCGGGTATCGACAATTTCGACAATGATGGGCAAATCTTCCGAGAGCCGCTCGATTTTGAAGGTATGAATGCGGCTGTGCGCGCCGAATCCCATCATGCCGCGCAAGACCGTGGCGCCCGCCAAACCGTGCGCACGCGCTTGCAGCACGATCCATTCAAACAAAGGCCGGCCCTCATACTTGTCGCTTTCGCCGATGAAAACGCGCAGCAAATAACCTTCTTCCGGCAATGCCATGGTCACCTCCAAATGGCATGAGCGAGTATGCGGCCGAGCCAGACGCTGGCGAGACCAAACACAACATGCATGCCCAGGTTGAACAACGCCGGCACGTTTTCTCCGTCACGCAAGAGGTTCATGGTTTCGTTGCCGAACGTTGAAAACGTGGTGAAGCCGCCCAAAAATCCGGTAAAAATCAGCAGGCGCGACTCTGCGGTAAACAAGCTGCGGCTCTCCGCCAATTGCGACAAAAACCCGATGAACAAGCATCCCGCGAGATTAACAACCAGCGTGCCGTAAGGAAACACGACGTTTTTGGTCAATTGTTGCACGTATCCGCTTACAAGATAACGCAAAACCGAACCGGCAAAGCCGCCGACGCCTACCAAAATTATTTTGAGCATGAGGCTTCCTTAAAAATAAAATTCGGTAGGAGTCATCAGCGTGGGCGTTTAAGGGCGGACTCCATCGCCGCATGTTTTGAAAGAGCCGGGTTACACAATTTTAATAAACTGATCCCCTAAACGATTTGGGGTTCTCGCGCCATAGTTTTTCAGGCGAAATACCGTGCCTTTCTTCGTGCCCGGCGGCACATTCAGCTCGACTTGTTTGCCTTCGATGGTGGGAATGCGCACGCGTGTCCCGGCTTGCAGGTCTTGATCGGCAACACGCGCTTCATAAAAAACATCGGCGCCGGCGCGCGTGAAATGGGGATGCGGCTCGACCTCCACGGTAATGATCACATCGCCGGCCGGGCCGAAGGAATTCTCCGACGCCAAGCCGCGCAAGCGCAGTTGATGCCCGGTTTCCACGCCCGCAGGCAATTTGATCCGAATTTTCTTCTTCGAAGAGATTTGGCCGCTGCCGTTGCAGCGATTGCAGGGCGCGTACCCCTCCTGACCTTTGCCCTGGCACACCGGACACATTTTTTTCTGCCGCACCGAGATTGTGCGCTCGGCCCCGCGCATGGCCTCAACAAATGAAATTCTTATTCTGCCGGTGATGTTGCGCGGCGCGCTGTGCGCCGGCGAAGGCTCGGTATAAAAACCGTTAAAACCGAAGAGATCGCGCAGCAAATCGGAAAACGCGAATCCCTGGCCGCCTTGTGCGAAAAACGAACCGAACGCGCCGTGATTGCCCATGCCGGACATGCCGTAGCCGTGGCTGCGCAGAAATTCCGGATCAAACGAAAACCATTCGCCATTGGTGGTGGAATCCGGACGGCCGTAAAAACGCAACTGATCGTATTTATGGCGTTTCTCCGGATCGCCGACAATGTCATACGCCTCGTTGATTTCTTTGAAGCGTTCTTCGGCGGCGCGGTCGCCCGGATTGGCATCCGGATGAAACTGCTTCGCCAGCCGGCGATAGGATTTCTTGATCTCGTCTTGTCCCGCCTTCTCGCTCACGCCAAGAATTTTGTAGTAGTCTTTGAATCGCATGTTGTGGCCGTTACCGCCTCTGACTCCTACTGCAGAGGCGACATTTTATATGAACCTGTGACAGATTGACATCTTTTAAGCAATTTAACTGTCCAAACTAAGCAAGCAATATGCCAATATTATTACCAAAATGTTTCACTAATTTTTATGAGTTTGCTCGCTTCCGCTCTCATAGAGTTTTTTCCCTTCTGCCAGTATGACTCAAGAGCGGATGATTTGACAGCAAAAGTGAATCGCCGGTTCATTCAAGCCATCCTGTGAAACGCAAGATTTTTTTGTCCGTTCCGGCGCTGTCCGGTTGGAGATTGGGAAAGTTATTTAATCGTGGATCCATAGAACCTGAATTTTGCAGGAAGGTTGCTATTCATCAAAGCTCGACAGTCCGCTGCGCACAATTCCGTTCAAAGTTCGAATTAAATTCTGAAAGTTTTTTGGTCCACAAAATTGAAGTCCCACAGAAAAAGTTTTTTGCTTCTGCGGGATTTTCACTTTTGTGGGTGGAATATAAGGCTGTTCGCAGAGCTGTGATTTTCAATGTGCCCGAAAGCTGGCGTAGATTACAGTACAACAAAATCTCTAAAACGGAGTGAAGAGAGAAAAAATCTCCGTTATCTCTGTTTGCTCTTGTTTTGGTTTTTATCGAACTCGAGCCGACCAGGAGAACCGGGGTCTCAAACGTGCCTAAAATCTACGTTAATTTTTTGCTGGCAGCCATCTTTGTTGAGGCGGTCCGAAGGCTTGCCATTATTGGCTCATTTGAAAGCTGCGCTGGAATTTGGACGGGCGAAAACGCGCCACATTTTCGAATCTTTTCCTGTTCAATCCTGAAACAGATGTTCGGCGAATACACAGAGTTATAGCAAGGCCGGCAGGCTTCGCAGAACCTAAGCACTTGATAATTCGATCACATTTTAGCGGTGTCACATGCGGGCATCACTGGCATATGCTTTGCGCTAGGCCGGTTCGTTATTTAGCAGAGGAATTGCGACTGCATTGCAAGTTCAGTTTAACAGGGAGCCTACAGTGAACCAACCACGAATCTCAGGTGATACTCAAATGTCATGCATGCCCTCCAAGCATTGGCTGCGTCGGGTTATTGTGCAGATGTGCCTGCTCGCGACCGCGCTTTTTTTCACCGGCGCGGCGCACGCACAAACGAAAATCATGCCGCTCGGCAACTCGATTACCGAAGGCACCGGCTCGTCCAACAATGCCGGTTTCCGGTATTATCTCTACAACCTGCTGAGCAATGCCAACGTGCCGTTCGATTTTGTCGGCTCGTTGCAAGACGGCACCGGTTTCGCGGATACGGATCATGAAGGCCACAGCGGCTTTCGCGCCGAGCAGCTCGACGTGACGACGTACCTCAATACCTACGATCCGGATTATGTGCTGCTGGAAGTCGGTACGAATGATATTTCGCTGAATGAAACCGCAACGCAAGTGCGCGATGATATTGCCGCAATTCTCGACGCGATTCACGCGCAAGATCCCGCCATTAAGACGTTTCTCTCCACCGTTGTGCCGCGCAAAGACAGCGCAGCGAGACAAACCACCACGGAAAATCTCAACGCGTTGCTGGCCACGCTGGTAACCGCAAAAGCCGCAGCCGGGCAGAGCGTGGTGTTGGTGGATAACGCCGGCCGCATTATGGCCGACGCGAATTGGGAAACGACCCTCATGAAGGATAATCTGCATCCCAATGACGCCGGCTACGAGCTGATGGCCGTCGAGTTTTACAATGCGATTCAGGGATTGGCGCCCACGGTGGATGATTTCTTTGATGATTTCAATACCGGGCCGTTGAGCGCAAACTGGACGGCGCATCCCGGTTTTCAAGTGCAGAGCAACCAGTTGGTGAACACCTCCACCGTCGATGCGTGGAACAATCATCTCGCCATTCCCAACGTGATCACCAACTCCAATGTATTGGAATTCTCCTACGGCAGCCTGTCGAATGAGGAAGGTCGCTATTTCACCGGCGCCGCGCTGTTGCTCAACAATGCCACCACGGATGCCAGCGGCTATTTGTTGCTGCGCAATGCCACCAGCGTGCGTTTATTCACGATTGTCGATGGCGTGCCCGGCGCTGCGGTCGCGACCGTGAACGGCAGCGTTACAACGCCGCCGCAAGCGGGCGACAAGCTGCGCGTGGAATGGCGCAGCGACGATGCCGGCCATCATTTCGTGGTTTATTTGAATGATCAACTCGATGCGATCATCGACGATCCGGCCAAACTGCAGGGCAATTCCGTCACAACGTATGCCGGCATGATGGTACACGGCAACACCACGGACGGCGTTGATGATTTTCATTTGTTCAAGCAAATCGACAATACCCCTCCGGCTTTTGTCACTAACTTGAGCGCAACCAATGTCACCTCCGCAACAGCGGATTTGCGCTGGACGGCGCCGGGCGATGACGGCAACACCGGCACCGCGCGTTCTTATGACTTGCGTTATTCCACCTCGAACATCACCGAAAGCAATTTCGACAGCGCGACGCAAGTTTCCGGGCTCGGCAATCCCAAACCGGCCGGCAGTACCGAAACCTTCACCGCCGGCGGTTTGCAGAGCGGCACGAGATATTATTTTGCCCTGAAAACCGTCGATGAAATCGGCAACAAATCCAGCTTGTCGAATGTGTTGACTGTGACCACCACGACGCTGACGCTCAGCGTCGATACCTTCAATCGCCCCGGCCCGGGCCTGGGAACGAATTGGGCGAGCGATCCGCGCTTGCAAATCATCAACAATAATGAAGTCCAGCACACGGCCACGATCGACATTTGGACGACGGCGGTTTATAAACTGGCGCGCAACGCGCAGGAAGTCAGCATCACCTGGGGTGATAATGCCACGGTTTTTGGCGCGAACTTTTCCGGCGTGCTTGTGATGGCCGACAGTTTCAGCAGCGCGCCCAACGGCTACATGATTCAGCATTCGAACGAGCGCACCAGGACGCGCTTGTGGCATGTGCAAAACGGCGATCTCACCACGATGATTGACGAGGGCAATGCCTTTGGCCCGAACACCACCGCCGGCAGCCAGATGAAAGTTATCGTGCGCAAAGAAGCCAGCGCGCACTTTTTCGATGTTTACATCAACGGCATATTTGACCGCACGCTTTCCGATCCCGCCAAGCTTGAAAACGGATCGTATAGCGGTTTTGTGCTGGAAAGCACGCTGGCCGCCGAAAATGCGATTACGCGCTTCGAAGCAGGCGTACAACCCAGCGCGCCCTCCAAGCTGCTGGTGGTCAGCGGCAGCGGCCAGACCGGCCGTGTGATGCAAAAGCTCGCGAATCCGCTGCGCGTTTCATTGTTCGACAGCTTTGATAACCCTGTGCCGGGTGCGGAAGTGAATTTTATCGCCACAGTTGGGCAGGCGAGCTTCAGCGGCTCGGACAGCAATATCCGCATCGAAGCGGAATCCGGCCAGATCACCGCGCCGTTGATTACGCAAGATGACGCGGAAGCTTCAGGCGGCAAATATCTCGTTTATCCCGAGCCGCAGGATGAAGCCGGTTCGGCCATCTACACGTTCACGATTCCGGTGAGCGGCACATATTACATTTGGACGCGCAGCTTGACGCCGGGTGAAAGCGGCGCAAACTCGTGGACCGTTCGCGTTGATGGCGGCAGTCCATTCATCTATGATGTTTTTCAGGGCCAGCGTTCCAATACCTGGCAATGGGATTTACTGAGCGAACGCGGCAGCGGCAATCCCGGCAATCCGCAGTCCGATCCCAAGACTTATAATTGGAATGCCGGTCAGCACACCATCGTGGTGGAAGGCCGCTTCGATCGTACGCGTTTGGATAAGTTCTTGATCACCAGCAACGCCAGCTACATCCCGCAAGGCAAAGAAGAAGGCGGCAGCCGCACCGATGACAACGGCATTGCCAGCACGGAAGTGACGCTCGGCCAAATCGCCGGGCCGATCAAAGTGGAGGCCAATTTTGGCGGCCTGTTGCCGGCGTTATTCAATTTAACCGCGCGGCCTGGTTTGCCGGGCGGCTTGGCGCAAGCCACGGGCAGCGGTCAATCCGGCGCCGCTGGCCAGTTTTTGGCTCAACCCTTCACCGTTGCTGTTACGGATAGCTTCGGAAATCCCACCGACAATGGCCGCGTTTCGTGGGTGGTGACGGAGGGTAATGGTACACTTTCAAACTATCGCGTGATTAGCGATTCCACCGGCCTGGCTTCGGTGTTATTCGCGCCCGGCAACAGTTCGGCGCAGAATAAAGTCGAAGCGCGCGCGGCCTTCACCACGCAGAAGCTCGAATACACGGCGCAAACGACCAGCGGCGTCGCAGCCGCGGCGGAAGCCATAAGCGGCTCCGGCCAAACCGGCGGCGTGGTAACCACGTTACCGGCGCCTTTGGTGGTGCACGTTGCAGACGCCGGCGGCCAGAACGTGGCGAATTTTCCGGTGGAATTTGAAACCGTGCGCGGCGGCGGCACGACCACCGGCCACAATATCGTTGAAAATGGCGGATTCGAACGCGGCAACAACGGCTTGCCGTCACAATGGACATTGGAAGGCTCGCCGACGACGGATGAAGTTCGATTGAACACCACCAATCCGCACAGCGGCGCGCGCAGTTTGTTTATTAATGCCAACCGCAACGGCGTCGGCGCTTCGCAAGTGATTTCTTATGCGGCAAACGCAAGCTACACGCTTTCGTTCTGGGCCAAAGTCGACAGCGGCGTGTTGCGCGTATCGTGGCGCATGAACGATGCTTCCGGCAATCAACAGGAAACCATCGTCGACGTGACGCCGGAGGCCACCGGCAACGATTGGCAGTTTTACACGATCACCGCGACGAATCAACAAGCCGCCAACCGTTCCTTGTATTTCAGAACACTCACGAACGGCAGATTTCGCATCGATGATGTCAAAGTGGTGCGCAATACCGGCGCCGATGGCCGCCTCGCGGTCAATTGGACGCTGGGCGACACCGTCGGCACGCAGCAGGTCCGGGCGCTGGCGCAAAATGCCGGCGGCACAAATCTTAACGGATCACCGCTGCTGTTCTCGGCGCAGGCCACAGTTGGCGCTGCCGCGAAGCTGGCGGAAATCAGCGGCAACAATCAATTGGGCACCGCCGGTTTGCCATTGGGTGCGCCGTTTGTGGTGAAGGTAACGGATCTCGCCGGCAACGCCATCGCCAACAGCAATGTTCTGTTTGAAGTGATGCAAGGCGGCGGCTCGTTGGCGGGCGCGACTGCAGACACCGTTGCCACGGATGCGCAAGGCCTGGCAAGTGTGACACTCACGCTTGGCGCCAATGCGGCGCTCACCAATCAAGTGCGCGCGAGTGCGAGCGGCTTGACCGGCAGTCCCATCCTCTTTTCGGCGAGCGCCGGCGTTCCGGCCCGGCTTGCCAAAACCGCGGGCGATGGCCAGGTTGGCACCGCCGGCATGTTGGCGCCTGCCAATCTTGTCGTGAAAATTACCGATGCCAGCAATAAGGCAATTTCAGGCGCTGCCGTCACATTTACAGTGCAGCAGGGCAATGGCGCCATCAACGGAAATGCCACTGCAATCATTCGCAGCGACGCCAACGGCGAGGCCAAAGCGCCGTTCGTGCTTGGCCCGACCGCCGGCGGTGAAAATCGCGTGCGCGCCAGCGCCGAGTTCAATGGCCAGGCTTTGCAAGGCTCGCCGCAGAATTTCACGGTGCGCGCAGCCGCGCTTAGAGAAATGACCCTGGTTTCAGGCAACAATCAAACCGGCATTGCCGGCGAGCAGCTTGCCAATCCGTTCAGAGTTGCGTTGTTTGACACGCTGAATCACGGCGTGCCGCAGCAAGATGTGACGTTTACGGTTATCGAAGGCAACGGCAAACTTGAGAATGGCGCTGCCACCCGCACAGTCAAAACCGACTCTACCGGCCGGGCGCAGGTAAAGCTCACGCTGGGTTCGCAGATTGGCGTGAACAACAATAAAGTGCGCGCGCAAGCCGCACAAACGCTGCCCGGTTCGCCGCAGATTTTCCAGGCGAGCGCGCAAGTAGGCCCGGCGTTTGTGTTGAAAGAGATTTCTGGAGACAGCCTTTCCGGCGTGGTGAATAACCCGCTGCAAG
>SZPB01000144.1 GCA_030263535.1 Cytophagia bacterium CHB2 | reverse complement strand
ATCGGCAACCGAAGTTGGCGGCGATTATTATGATTTCCATACCGGAGAGGACGGCGCTTTAACCGTGGCGCTTGGCGATGCCACCGGCCACGGCCTCAAGGCAGGAACCATGGTGACGGCCATGAAAAGCCTGTTTATTGCGCTGGCACAAGAGCCGGAACTCGCACAATTTTTCAAGCAGGCAAATCACGCTTTGCGCCGCATAAATTTGCGCCAGATTTATATGACGTTGCTGCTGGTGAGAATAAGCGGACCGCGGCTTGTCATTTGCGGCGCCGGCATGCCGCCGGTTTTGATTTATCGCGCCGCAACACGGCACGTGCATGAAATCGACTTTAAAGGGATGCCATTGGGAAGTGTGCCGGAGTTTTCCTATGAACAACGGAAATTGGAACTCTCGCCGGGTGATGTGATTATGTTGATGAGTGACGGTTTCACCGAACGTTTCAACCCGCGAGGGGAGACGCTGGGATATGAACTGGCAAAAACCGTCTTGACGGAAGCCGCGCAACAAACCGCGCAAGATATTATTCAGCGCTTTGTGCAAGCCGGCGAAGCCTGGGGCAGCGGCAGCCCGCAGAATGATGACACGACGTTTGTGGTAATCAAGGTGAAAAAGTGAGGGAAGCTGCGCTTGTCGTTGTGTGGTTATAAAAAAAGCAGTTTGAGCAATCATGAAGCTATTCACATTATGTCGAAGCAAGGCAAACTCGAGATCATTGTCACGAGTTTGCCGGTCGAGACGGGGAATTGTCATACCAGAGTGTTTTGCATTCTTGTCAATGACCAGAACCTGGTCCCATCTCTTCAAGTTATTCCCGGCCTTTCTCCTTCACCATCTTACAGAATTGGCGTCAAAGGATTGTCAAACTTAAATCCGAAAATACGCGGATTTTCGCCAATCACTGCTGCCGAGAAAATATAAAACACATAGTTGTATGTTTCGTCCGGCAGGCGTTCGCGGTAGTTTTTCAAGAGGCGCCAAAAGTTGCGCTCGCGCGGGTTCTCCGGCATCTTCCGAATCAAATCGATGACTTTGTTCTCTCCCCAGTTGTATGACGCGATTACCAACAGGCCCGAAGCTTGCGCATCGGTATCATAAATGTCCCGCAGGTAGCGCGCAGCCGCCTCAGTGGATTTTATGAAGTCATGACGTTCATCGCGAGGATCGTAGCGCTGCAATTCGACCAACGGGCCCGTTCGCAAGCCATATTTCTTCGCTGTTTCCGGAATAAATTGCCACATGCCCTTGGCATAACCGTGTTTCGTCATCGGGCCACATTTGGTGGCATCGAAATTACTTTCTTGCAATGCGAGATAAAGAAAACGCGGCGGCATGTGGTGTGCAAGCATGGCCTCGGCAATCTTGGGAACGTAGCCATGTTCATACGCTCGCTTTATGGCATTCTCCAGGCGTCCAGTGGATTTCCACATGCTGATGAATCGTCGCACCTCAGTGACAAAATCTTTTGGCAAATCCACCTCACATTCGCCCCATAAGCGCGCCATTCGCAAAATCATCCGCTCGTCTTCCGGCATACGCTTGCTATAAATTCCCAACTCGTCGACAAAGTGATCATAGTTTTTTTCAAGCTCGTCACGCTTGGCGCGGTATTTTGAAACCTCGGACAGCATTTGCGTATTGCCGGACTGCATTACGGCTTTTTCGAGTTGTACCAGCAGCAGTTCGAGCGATTTCATTTCATAGAATATGTCGCGCGCCAGCGCCTGTTGCTTGCGTATTTGGCGCTCTTGATACACCGCATAAACGCCGACGCCCAGCAAGAGCACACTAATCAGACCGAGGGCAATGCCATAAACGCGTGTTTGCTTCTTTCTTACCTGCCTAAACGCCTGCCGCATCATCATCGTGTGCTCGCTCACACCTTCCGTGATCTTGTCGTCGAAATAGCGTTGGATGTAGCGTGTCATGGAAGGCTCACTTACACGAGTTGCCGCGGCGGCATGTTTCAGCTCGGGTGTCAAGACAAGCGCCGGCCCTTCTTGCCCGAGCATCAGCCTGGTTTCATCCAATAACGGCGTGCGCTCCACCTTCTCACCATCATCGCGATAAACCCCGTTACTGCTCTGCAGATCACTTACCCACCATTGGCCTTGCTCGAACGTAACCTCCGCATGCACCCGGCTGACAATATAATCCTTGAATTGTACTTGACACGTTTCATCGCGCCCAATGCGAAAGGATTGCCGGAAAACAAACTCCGTGGCGTTGGACTCGCCTCGCTCGATTCTGACGGCAATGGTCGGCGCATTGAATGGGGTTGCAGTCTTGTGTTTGATTTTCTCAGTCATAGCATGAGTCATGAAAACCTACTCCGACTGGCCTTTGGTACGAACTGCTCTGACATATCCAGCGCGATCACTTTTGACCGGTCCGCAATAGCCCAGACTGAAATCAACACTCCATACCATTTCGTTACTTTGAGCGTCGGTTGTCCACAGCCAGGACTGCTTGGCATCGAACCGCGAGGATATGTGCAGATCCTTATAAGCGGCCTTGGGTTCCATCAAGGACATGCCCTCTTCCAGGGTCGGTAGTCGCCAATCGTTGAATCCGGCAAAACGCTGTGCTTTTAAGTCTTGCACATAGTGTACGGCTTCGGTTAAAGTCATCTTTTCCATCGAGCCTCCGCTTTGCCACATTAGCCCCGTGGCATGGTCGACGATCACACCATCACCCCCAACACGCACAGATTCGTAATCATGGGCAATGCCGCTGCTGTTGCGATTCACGTTGGCGTCAAAAAAACTTTGCCGTTTCAGCATCTCCCGCACCTGCGCTTCCGTCAAGATGGCGGCTTTGCTACGCAACTGCTGCACAGGTTTCCGCGTTGCTTTTGTAATTGGCGCCCAATTAGTGGTTGACGTATCCGGCGGTGCAGAAGGAATGGATGTGGACTCAGGCAGTTTTCTTAATGCAAAAAACTTCTGGGGATTCGATCCTGGTTGTACCTGCAATCGTTTTTCCAATGTCTCATAGCCATCGCGCGACGCCTGCAAATCATGCTGCCCTGCGCCTAATTCCAAATTGTGTAATTGCTGTGGGGCAACAACCCGGCCATTAATCATGACTACTGCGTCAGGCGGCGACATTTTAATCGATACTCTTGCCGATGCTTGCAGCGCAACAAAAATAGGCAATAGACGGGATTCCGTAACAACGAGCATCGTATCGAGGGTCAAAAAATCCTGCTTATGAAAATGTAGCGTATGCGTCCCGGCAAAGACTGAAAAATCATTGATCGGAGTAATTCCAATGGAATCACCATTGAGGAATACCATTACGTTTTCGGGTATTGTAGATATGAATAGTTTCGCTTGCACTGAGGAAGATGATTGCCGTGCGCTGCTGATCCAATACATGGCCGCTATCAGTAGCACCAAGATTACGGCTACTGCCAGACCTGTGATTCTTTTCCGCCTCACAGGAGCCGACTCTATCAGCAGTTGTGTTTCATCTGAAACAAGCTTGTTCTCAAAAGCGGTAATGGCGGCCAGCATCGCCTCCGCGCTTTGGAAGCGTTTCGTCCGTTCCTTCTCAATGGCCTTCATGGTAATGCGGGCCAACTCGGCAGGCACTTCGGCGTTTAATTGATTTGGCCGGGGAAATTTTTCGCTCACGATGGCGTTGGCCGTGGCAAGATCGGACTGACCTTTCTGAAACGGTGTTCTGCCCGCCAGCATTTCATAGAACGTCATACCCAACGAGTAAATGTCGCTGCGATGATCGACGTCCGGCAGTTCCTGCACTTGCTCGGGCGACATATAAAACAGCGTGCCGCCGGTGGACATCGTGCGCGTTGTTGAACCCGGGCGTTGTATTCTGGCCAGGCCGAAATCAGTGACCTTCACCTCTTGCTCGGGCGTAATCATTACATTGCTGGGCTTGAGATCACGATGAATAACACCCACACGGTGCGCATGCGCAATAGCAGCGAGAAGCTGCTTGAACAATGGCAAAGCTTCCTGGTAAGGAAGCGCGCCGCTTTGCGCAAGCGTCTGTTCCAAATTGGCGCCATTGACGAATTCCATCACCAACACCAAACCGTGCTCAGTCTCGCGTAAAGCATAGACGTTGACAATGTGCCGGTTTTCCGATTTGGCCAACGCTCTGGCCTCCTCGCGAAAACGCTTGAGAAACACTTCGTCATGCGCCAGCATGGGATTCATCATCTTCAAAGCCACGATTTTTTCCATATTGATATCTATGGCTTTGTAAACGATGCCCATCCCACCCTTGCCCAGCATTTCCAGAATGCGGTAATTGTCGATGACTTTGCCGATCATGGGGGAGTCCATAAGCCCAAACTCTCAAAACAAAAAGGATACTTTCATAAGATAGTTGCATCAAGTGAGAATGGCTTAAGATCGTCTTTTTCAACACCCCATGTGCCTTTCGCAAAGGCCGAACATGTCTTTTTCTCTTCGTCTCCGTCGTGAAATCCGGTTAATGTCATGCCGAGTTTCAACAATACTATAAAACCAAGTGCCTCATAGGGCTGCCCGTCCTCGGTGCATAGATTTTTCAAGACTTCCCGGTCAGGATCCTTGAAGATATTCGTTCCCTTGTATGTCAGAGTTTCGAAGAATCTACTGAAGCCAATCTCATAAAGTAGATCGGAGTCTTTTTCATACATTGTTGTAAGCCAACCTCGATACTCGATCAGCGTGTTCATGAAGGATCGTCGAGAGGCTTCTGGCGGCCCCAAGACCGTCGCAACTTCCTGCGGCGTCATTCCAAATCGCAAAGGCCCGACTCCGCTAAAAGGCTTGATTTCAAACTCATTCGACATTTTCTGTCCTTATTTTAACAAACCATTTTTTCCCAAGCAGTTAAAGTAGGCCAGCATTTCTTTTATCGCTTGATTGTATTTTTTGGGGTCACCGCCCATCCGTGCAATATTCCGGGCATCTCTAATGTCCATGGCCATGGCATCGCGCCATTTCCCGTCGGCTATCAAACCCGCCAACATTTTTCGATAGTTGTAGGCAAGGTTGCCACTCCCGTTACTCAGAGTCTTGGCGTGATCTTTCGGGTCCATTTGAATCGCTGGTCCGTCGTTAGGATCAAGCTTTCCTTTGTAACTCTCCTTTGCCGGCATGTGATGCGAGTCTTTGCCATCATTGACTGGTTTGCTCGTCTCACTATGCGCACCTCCGCGATGCTGCCCCGACCCGTTGCCTTTCTTGAGATCATCACACGGCCCCTTCTTGCCTTTATTCGTTACTTTGCTGCCATCCTTTGAACCCTTTTTTGCCGCCTTCTTTCCGGTCTTTTCAACTGCTTCCTCGGTAGTTTTTTGAGCAGTTTTTTGGGTTGCCTTTTCAGCGATCTCTTTCTCGGCCTTTTCAACGCTTTCTTTTGCTAGCCGTTCTCCACTCTCTTTAGCTAATTTCTCCCCACCTTCCTTGACTAGTTTTTCTGCACCCTCTTTAACTAACTTCTCCCCACCTTCTTTGAGTAATTTCTCTCCGCCTTCTTTAAGCGCTCCCTTAACTACGGCTTTCCCCCCACTAACGGCGCCCTTGCCACCAGGAATCAAACTCGCGACCAAGCCTGCGGCTTCGATCCAACGATTTACCGGCTCACCAGTCACCAAATCTTTGCCGGTAATAAGTTGTCCCGCGCCCTTAATTGTGCTGACTACTGGAATAACATCGAGCGCAAAAGAAAGTGTTTCTTTGCTGACGACCTTATCATAAATAACCTTGCCGATAGTATTGCCGGATCCGGTGCCATTCATCTGAAAGAGATCATCGTGCCGCACCAGCCATTGCTTTTCAACACGCACCGTTGTGCTATGTGTAACCGGGACGCACTTGCCTTTGTGGGTACCGCTTTTCATTCCCCCGCCAACGCCGGCCTCATCGCCAATCACGGTCGGCAAGTAACTGCCCATATTAAATGCCGGCTCGCCGGTAAAGTTCACCGTTGTCGCTGTCTTGGCAGCCGTCTCAAATTTGGAAATGATCTGATAGGGCACCGGCACCATCGAGCTTCCCATGGGCGTTTTGCACACATCGGGAGTCCGGCAGACCAAAATTGCTTCGCTGATTTTCCGGGTGGCTTCTTTATCGGCCATTCCCCCTCCCTTGTTGGTGCGAGTCCGGGATGATTGCCCGTGCTTCAATCGTCCGGAGCTTTTCCACTATTGGAAGTTGCCCGCGCCATACCAGGTAGGCGCGATTCGCCGCCACTTCAAGATGCAGGGTATCCAAATTTAATTTGCACATTCCGGCTTTGCCGCCGGAATATCCAAGAAAAAGCAATACTTCACAATTGGGCAAATAAAAGTTCAGGGTTGAATGTTGGGGATGCAAGTTTTGCAGGACGACCGCTTCGTCGCCTTTCAGATAGCCGTCATAAATCAAACTTGGATGAGCGCTGTTATAAAAGGCATAGTCAAAATCTTTGGGCAAATACGGATGGCGCTCCTTGAGCCATTGCTCATCATAGGTGCCTGCCTGTGCGCGCCGCGGCAGCCAAGATTTCGTGATGACGGACAGGCCTTCGGGCTTATAGCTTTCGCCCAGCTCCAACTCAGAATCGTGAGGCGACATAACGCGTGGCGCCGGCAAAGGCTGACTTTTGCTCAAATATTTTTTGTTCACATAACCTACGCCAACCGGGTTTTCTTCACACACTCCGGATTCTTCTTCATATCGCCACTGGCCGCCATAAGCATATTCATACTTGATCGGAACTTCCGTGCACGGTTCAGGGTTGCTGATTTTCCACCCTCCGACAAAATGATGATTCCAATAGCGCGGGCCGGTGACGAGCAAGCGTTTCTGCAATTTACCTACTTGCACACCAACGAGCCAATGTTGCAGGGGCTTGCCTCCTGGTGATATGGCATGGGCGTTTACAATAATGTCGGATCGAGGTTTGTAAGGCGCCAAATCGCTTTCAAACCGAATACTGCTGGTGTTTAATTCTTGATAAAATTCATCGGTCAACACGATCGGTTCTTGCACGGAGGCGGTTCTAAGCTGAGCATTGGGAATAATATCAAACGTTCCACGCAAGATTACGACTTGAAACGGATCATCATTTATATCGAGGCTCTCGAAGCGCATGGGCTCGAAAGGCGTGTAATTAAGAAAATCCATGATTATGTGCAGAAAAGTAATCGCCCAGCTACTGTGCAGGATTGCCAATCAGTTAATATCAACGACTGCACCGTTAATCGTTACCGGGCCGCTAGCCGACAGGTTCAACTCCGTGCCCTCGATGGTAATCTTGCCGTTCTTCTCAATCGTGATTTTTCCGCTCCCACAAATCAATTCAATTTTCTCTCCGGCCGTGAGTTTTTTGGTGCGCCCAATTTGTTCTTTGCTGCTCATCCCGACAAAAACAGTTTTCGATAAACCGACCTGTTCTGATTTCGCGCCGCCGACCGTTTCATTCATCGCCGCGCCGACAGTGATTTGATATGCGCCTCCGATGGTTGAGGTTTTGACCAGGCCAACCATTTCGGTTTTCATTTTTGCGACAGTTTGCTTCGCGTTGCCGCCGACGCTCTCTGTATGGTTTGCGCCGATTTTTTCCGACCGGTTGGCGCCCACATTGAGAGTACTGTTGCTGCCGACGGTCACGCTTTGATTCGCCCCCACCGTTTGATCGCGGTTATTTCCCACCGATACCGTTTCATTGTTTCCCACGTTGCGTGAACGATCATGCCCCACGGAAACGCTTTCATCATTGCCGACATTGCGGGAGCGGTTATTCCCGACCTGCGCCGTCTCATCATGCCCAATCGTCTGATTCTTGTCATTGACGATATCAATGGTCCAGTCCTTGGTGCCATGCAAATAAATATTCTCGCTGCCCGTCGTATCGTCGAGCGTCAGCTCGTTTTGGCCGGCGGTACGGATCACGCTCTGCGCTTTGTTGCCGTCGGTGGAAGGCGAAGAGTTTGAGGGGTTTGGCACCGTTCCCAAACCCACGGGCCGATCAACATCGCCATCCACGCAGGCCCAGACCATTTCGGTGTCAGCGTGATTTGGAAAGTGCATGCCGTAGCCTGAGCCCGAATAGGCTTGCACCTGGCGAATCGGCAAGGTGCCTTCGCCGTTGGGCCGGTCTGCAACATCAAACAGCATTTTCGCGCGATAGCGGCCGTGATCGTCGATATAGGCATACTCATCGCCCGCCGCAGATTCGATCCTTGCACTCATAATCCCCGGAATACGCGGAATGGGCGTGCGCCGCGGCGGACGATAAGCGATATCGATCGGAATCGCCTCGAAATAATTTTGATACGTCGGCTCAATCTTGCCTGCACGCGGCAAAATGCTGAACAAGCCGCGCTGGGTGCCGCGCGAGAGCACTCGCGTGAGAATGTATTCGTTGTTCCATTCCTCGCGATAATGCCTGCCCAGCTTGAATTTGAATCCGGCCTGGAACAAGCGGCAGTCGCTTTTGCCCTTGAAAACCGTCTTGCCCGCCAGAATCTCTTGATTGCGAATTCTAGCCAATGCAGCGGCTTGATTGTCATCTTCAAAGTTATCGCCGAATTCATAATACATACCGGGCGAATCCGAATCGATCTGACTCTCTGCTTCAAGTTGTTTTTCAGGATAAAGATAGTTGTAATCCTTCAGCTTCACCAATCCTGTGACCACGCGCTGCTGGCAGGTCAGCTCGCTCACGGTTTCCTGCTCGTCAAGCTGATCCTTGTCGGCACTGTAGCGCAAATTACCGTCCAATGCGATCTTCGGCAGACTGTCATTTGCGTCGGTAAAGACGATCACATCGTTGTCATTGCGGTGATCAAAGCGATAATAAATGCCGAAATGCTCCAACCGGCGGTTGAGAAAATTAAAATTGGTTTCACGGTATTGCACAACATACTCGAGTTCCGGATAGGATTCCGACAGATTGATTTCGAAATCCTGGCCGGAAAACCCGGAGGTTTCCATCACCTTTTTGATCACTTTCTCAATGTTCATCTGCTGGTAGATTTCGCTTTGATAGGTGAGGGTGAGCCGCCACATCTTGGGCACGAGCACGGCATAATAAGAGACATAATCCGGCGTGCGGCCGCGCTGCTCGAAATGCGAAATGATGCCATGAATTTTGATAGGCTCTTCGTCGCCGCGTGTGAGAATGAATGTCGCCTTCTTGTTGAGAATGCTGGCCGCATCCAGCTCCGCGTCTTCCGAGAGCAGATCGAAACGATACTCGAACAAGCGCGAGAGGTTTTCTTCGCCTTCGAAGGAGAGAACCTTCACGGCGTTTTCTTCCAGCTCGCTGAAATGGAGCTTGTAGAAGGGTTGGTTGGAGAAATATTGGACCATGGGTTGGGATTCCGTTGTGGAATAAATCAGGACACAGATAAATCTGATTTACACAGATTTTTTCATCTAACTTTAGGAAATTTACGGCCTGAATACTTCAATGCCAGATTAATAGGCTTTCTAATTCAATAGCTTGTTGTTAACCTGCGTTAATCTGAGCCATTTTTGTCCACGATAATCCGCCTTTGCGGTCGTTGTCGTAAACTTTTCTTTTAACCTGCGGCTCAGTTCCGAAATTGAGCAGCAACCCGACTTCGCAAATCGTGGATTTGAGGTAATGCAGCAATTGTGCCTCATGTTCTTCCAACAATGTCCGCTTTGATTTGGTTTCAACAATGACTTTATCGGCAACCAAGATATCTGCCGAAAAATTGCCGACAATCTGACCGTCATAGTAAACCTGAATCGCCGCTTCTTCGATGGCTTGGAGCCCGAGTTTGGACAACTCGATGATCATTGCTCTACGATAAACCTTCTCCAGAAATCCGTATCCGAGAGTGTTGTAAACGGTATAAAACGCTCAGATGATTAATTCCGTGACTTCAGCGTGTTTGCCGTCTGATTTCATAGTATTCCCCGTTACAAGCCGTATAACAGCGTTCTAAAAATGGGCCACAGATTGTGCAGATTCACGCAGATTTATAGAGTTTTTGATCTGTGCTTATCTGCGCAATCAGTGTCCGATGATTTTTTATTCAAACTTATACTGCAACTCCCTCTCCTCATCAATCCCCACTTTCAGCTTTGTAGGCGATTTGCCTTCGGCCATAAAGCCGAGCAGGCGCGAGGAAATGTCGGGCGCGAGGGTGCGGTCGACAATGGCGTCGACGTTGCGCGCGCCGGTTTCCGCGCGGGTACAGAGCGCCACGATTTCATCGATTACTTTCTCATCGAATTCCACGGCGAGCTTTTGATTGTCCTGCAAACGCTTGGCAACGCGGCGCAGCTTCATTTGCACGATTTGCCTCATTACCTCTGCGGCAAGAGGGAGAAAGACGATCGGCTTCACCCGGCCTAGAAATTCCGGGCGAAAGTAGCGATTGAGATGCGGCCGCAGCTCATCCAACAATGCCTCGGGGTCCGTCAAGCCTTCATGGTATTTTTCAAACAAGATCTCGGAAGCAAGATTTGACGTCATGAAAATAATGGTATTCGAAAAATTGATATTGCGCCGGTCGGCGTCTTGCAGCATGCCGCGATCGAAAACCTGCATGAACAAATCCTTCACTGCCGGATTGGCTTTCTCGACTTCATCCAGCAAGACGACGCAATAAGGCCGGCGCCGCACGGGTTCGCTGAGCGCACCGCCTTCGCCATAGCCTACCAGGCCGGGATCTGCGCCAATCAAACGCGAGGTATTGTACTCATTCTGATACTCGGTCATATTGAGCGTGACCATGAAGCGTTCCTCGCCGAACAGCGCTTCGGCCACCGCGCGCGACAACTCGGTTTTGCCTACACCGCTGGGGCCGACGAGCAGAAAAACGCCGATCGGGCCTTCTTCCTTCTTTAAACCAACTTTCGCACCGCGAATGACGTCAGCAATTTGCTTGATGGCGTGATCCTGCCCGACGACACGCTTGCGCAGCTCGTTTTCGAGATTGAGCAGCGTCGTCATCTCATCGCGATTCATGTTGCCCGCGGGAATGCCGGTCCAGGCTTCGATCACTTCTGCAACCGTTTGCCCGGTGACATCGGCAAAGACTTGCGGTTTGTCGCCCTGCAATCCAGCGATTTGATTTTTCAAATTCTCGAGTTGCGTATCGAGCGCAGCGCCTGCTTTTTTGCCTTCTTCGGAAAATTTCTTTTTACGCAATTCCATCAACTGCTTTGTCAGTTCGCATTCCCGGCTCCAGCGCTCTTCTTTGGCTTTGATTTCCGCCTCGAGTTTTTCTTTGCCGGTTTGCAATTCTTGCAATCTTGCTGCGTGATCGCCGATGCTCAAATCACTGTCTTTCTGCAACGTCTCAATTTCCAGGTTGATCGATTTCAGCCTGCTGATTTCCAGATCGAGGCTCGGCGGCTTGCTGGTGAGCGACATCTTCACGCGCGTCGCGGAAGTATCGAGCAAATCCACGGCCTTGTCCGGCAATTGCCGGCCGGCAATAAAACGGCGCGAAAGCTTGACGGCCGCTGCAATCGCTTCGTCGGTGATGTGAATGCCGTGATAGGCTTCGTATTTCGTTTTGATGCCGCGCAGCATGACCATAGCCATGTCGTCTTCCGGCTCAGCGACATGAATCGGTTGAAAGCGCCGCTCGAGCGCCGCATCTTTGGCAAAATATTTGTTGTATTCCAAATATGTTGTGGCAGCAATTGCGCGAAACTCGCCGCGCGCCAGCGCCGGTTTCAGCAAATTGGCGGCATCACCGCCGCCAGCCGCCGCGCCCGCACCGATGAGCGTATGCGCTTCATCAATAAATAAAATAATCGGCTGCACGGATTGAGTGACGGCTGTAATCACGGCTTTCATGCGCTTCTCAAATTCACCCCGCATGGAAGTACCGGCTTGCAGCGCGCCAAGATCGAGCGCATGAACCTGTACATCTTTCAACACCTCAGGCACTTCATTCGCCGCGATTTTCAAGGCCAGGCCTTCGACCAGCGCGGTTTTCCCGACACCCGGCTCACCGAGCAAAATGGGATTCGATTTCTTACGGCGGCTGAGAATTTCGATCATCTGGATAATTTCATCGTCACGGCCCAGGATCGGATCGATCTTGCCGGCTTTGGCTTGCGCGGTGAGATTGTTGGTATAAAGATCGAGCACCGAGCCGCCCGGCGGAATTTCCCTCGCCTGCTCAACTGGCAGTTCCTCCACGGCGGCGCCAGAATCTTCCACCGAACCGGACACGATTTTATAGAACTCGCTACGCAGCTCCTCCTGCTTAATGGCGTTGAACAGCTCCATCAAGCCGCTGCTGATCACCAATTCCGAAGCGATGAACACCTCGAACAGCGCGCCCGAGCGAATCTTGGTTTCTTTGTGATGTACCGAACTCGTGATCCACGCCTGTTCGAGCAGTTCCGTGAGCAACGGCGAGAGCTTGGGCTTGCCGGGATTGCCGGTCTGCATGTCATCAAGATTATCCGTGCAAGCCTGATGCACACGCCCGGCCTCGATACCGTAATGCCGCAGAATCAGCGGCACGTCGCCCTGGCCATCTTCGAGCAGCGCGACAAGCAAATGTTCGATGGTGATCTCGTAATGATTGCGCTTAATGCCCATGCCCGTCGCCGTGTCAAGCGTGCGCACGAGGTAGTTGTTGAGCTTGAGCAGAAGTGAACGGAGATCTTTGCTTTGCATGATTACACTTTTGAGGTGATTGATTTTCACGTTACACCTTACACGAGCAGAGTTCAAGGTGTAAAGTTTAAAGTGAAACAATTCAATCGGTTTTGAAATCAAAACAACTAAAATGCTCTTTTAGCAAACTGCTCATAGCTATAATCGACATTCACCGTCGCTTGCCGTGGCTTTCCCAGCCAAATCGTCGAGCCTAAACGCAAGCGGCGATCATTCCACGCCACGGAGATGATGGTTTCTGATTTGATGATAAAACGTACATCATATTCCAGGCCGTCATTGAGGTAAAGATTAAGCAATTCGCACAAGAGTTCAGCCTGAGGAGCTTGCGGTGTAAATTCGAGATAATCCGCAAAACCGATCGGCCCGATCTCGATGCGAATACGGCTGGTAAAATCGCGCATGGAACTGCCGGCAACAGCATTCACCCCGAGCGTCGGCGCTTTCTCCGGATCTTTCTCGCCCATCACCGGCAAGTCGGACAGTTTCACCCAGTGCGGAATGAACTCTCGAATCGCGATTTGAAATTTCGGAAAGAACTCGTGCAGCAAAATATGCAGCCCCGCTTTGTTGCGGCTGCGATTGGAAAGGATACCGGAAAATTGCAGCAGGCGAAACCTGGAGATCGGGCCATCTTGTGCGCGGTCCCCGTCGGGCGAAACGCGGCCGATAAACGAAAACACGCGCGGCGCGATTTTATTCTCAGGCTCGTCGCGCAACTGCAAGTAGTAGCGATATTTTTTCCAGGCCTGATAATAGAGCCAGTAAAAACGATTACTAAAAATGTCTAAAAAATTCTGCAACGGCACCTCACCGGCGCCGTGATCGCTTTGCTGCATGGCAACTTGTTCATGATAGCAACGCGGCAGCGGCGAGTTGATGCCGTACAGGCCCATGAAATTCAGCACAAACGTCAACACATTATTCCGGCGCTCAATCGCACGAATATCCTTGGGCGGATAAACGAACATTTCATACGGTCGAAATCGCAAGCCGGTTTGTTCGAGCACAAAATCGTTGCGTTGCGGATGCCAGTGTTTTGTTGCGATCTCCGCTAGGAAGATGGCCTGAAATACATTGTATTCCGGGCCGCGGCGCTCAAGCTCCACGATTACACGGGTAAGATCTGGCCGAGATTCGGTTCCCATTTATATTCCCGATTGGTGCCAACTTCGACGATGGTCAGGAAAACCACGGAATTGATCGTAACATATTGCGCGAGAAAACGATTCAACACCAGACCGAACAAATGAATGTCGCCGGGGCCTTGTTCAAAAGCCGCAGGATCAACCTCGAGCTTGAATTCAATGCCGCGCACTAGCATGCGTTTCTGCTTGTCAAAAATGTTTTTGGAAGCGGGCGGCTGAACGCGCACAACGCCTTGAATTCTTTTCTTATTCGAATTGATTTGCGACGGCGACCAGTTATAAAGGCTTAAAATCTTTTTCAGATTATCCGTCTCGGCCAGTGTGCTGTAACTCAAGGTGAGATGCGAGATCAATGCCCATAGAAAATTTTGCTGCTCCGGGCATTCCAACGCTTCCGTGGGCGTGGTAAGGTTTGCGGCATCGACGCCGGGCGGAAATTTGACCGGCTCTTTCAGCATGCCCGCTTCCAAATAACTAGCGGGCAAATAGCCGTTGGACATCGTTGCTTCCAGGCTCAAGGTTTCGCGCGGAAAACCCTCCAGTTCCATGCTCGGCCCAAATAATCGAATGTACGTCTCACTCATGTCTTTTGGCGTCGTGCGCCGGATCACCGAATAAAACCGCCGGTATTCGTGCTCCGGAGCCGCGGTATCGAGGATATCGTAAGAGGTAACCGGCAGATACTTGTACTGCTCAACTTTGTTTTCACTGACGCCGATCACGTTTTTGATCGCGTAGATCTCGCGGCTCTTGC
>SZPB01000143.1 GCA_030263535.1 Cytophagia bacterium CHB2 | reverse complement strand
ATGCCGCGGCTTTGTCGCCGAGGCGCAATTGCTCAATCTCGCTGGCAAGTTGATCCGGTTTGATCGAGCAAATCCAGCCTTTCTCATACGGTTGTTTTTCCAGCCAGGTAAGATTTTCTGCGAGTTCGCTGTTGATCAAATGAATCTTGCCGGTTATCGGAGACTTGAATGCGGCTTGGCGTTCGCCTTGTTTAATATAAAACAGCGGCTCGCCTTGCTTGACCTGGCGGCCCTTCTCCGGAAATTGAATGGCATCGATGCGCCCGATCATCTTGCGCGCAAAATCATCCACGCCCACGCGCACCAGGCCGGGGACCGTCACATTGGCCCAGACATGTCCATTAGAAATAAACACGCCGCCCGGTAAAACAAACTCATGCTCATGCGGCCGCTCCGTCGTAATCACGCGCACCGTGGGCGTGATTTGTTTTTGGATACGATCGTGCCGGCGAATCAGGCATTTTTTGGTGAACTCGACCAGCTCATCTTCGGTGAAGGGCTTTTGCACATAATCCATCGCGCCGAATTTCATGGCATCCACCGCGGACTCGATGGTGGCATAACCGGTAATCATCACCACATCGGTTTCCGGGCTGAAGTGTTTCACGCCCTTCACCACGTCAAGGCCGTCCATTTCCGGCATCTTGAGATCGGTGAACACAAAATCGTACTTGTTCTTTTGCACCAGACCAAGCGCCTCGCGGCCGCTTTCCACCGTGTCAACGGCGTAGCCGGCCACTACCAAAATCTTGCGGAAGCTGTCCAAAATCACCGGCTCATCATCCACCGCCAGAATGCGCGCCAGCGGATTGGGCACGTCCACACGCCTGAGCGATTTTGCCTCGTGCGTGAAATCGAGATTCAAGCCGATATCCAACGCAGCCAGGCGTTCTTTGCGGGCCTTGGCAACTTCCATCTTTTTTGTAATCACGCGCACCGCAATGTCAATGATGATGAACGCGACGATCATCGACACGACTAAAATGGCAACCATGAGTGACTCCTTTCTAAAGGAAAGCGTAAACCTTGAAATGTAATTTTACACATTACGCATTCCGTTTTATGTTTTGCTCTTTGATTTCGTCCACCGGCAGCACGATTTTAAATGTCGTTCCTTTGCCGGCTTCGCTTTCAACTGAAATTTTGCCATTATGTTTTTCAATAATGCCCCATGTGATCGCAAGGCCAAGGCCATTACCTTTTTGCCCTTTCGTGGAGAAAAAGGGTTCGAATATTTTTTCCAGATGCTCGCGCGCAATACCACAGCCGGTGTCGCTCACCTGAATTTGAACGCCCTCCGGCATTCCGGCCCGGCCATTTTGATGAATTTTTTCGGTGCGCAGCGTGAGCGTGCCGCCCTTCTCAGCCATGGCGTCATTGGCATTTAAAAGCAAATTGACAAACACCTGCTGCATCTGATCGACATCGACATTGACCGGCGGCAAATCCGTGTCAAGGTGTTCCTCCAGCTTGACACGATTGCGGTTGAATTGATTTTGCAGAATGCGTACCGACCGTTTGATAACTTCGTTAATGTCGCTCTTGCGTTTTTCCGGCTGCGACTGGCGCGCAAAATCGAGCAGGCCCTTGACAATCTCGCGGCAGCGCATGGTTTCCCGCACGATCACTTCGAGATCGTCTTTCATCTCGGGATGGCTCTCGGCGCGCTTGAGCAAATAACTGCTGTAGGTCAGCACGCCGGTGAGCGGATTGTTGATTTCATGCGCCACGCCCGCGGCCAATCGCCCCACCGAAGCGAGTTTGTCGGATTGGTAAAGCTGGCGCTGTGTTTCGGAGAGCTTGCGCGTCATCGCGTTGAATGATTTCGCCAATGCGCCGATCTCGTCATGCTTGTCCAGCGTGATGGTATAATTCAAATCGCCTTCGGCAACGCGTTGGGTGGCGGCGACGATCTGGCTCACCGGTTTGAGCACAATGCGGTTCACCAGCAGATAGATGATGAAACTCACTGCGGCAATCGCAATAATCGCAAACGTCAGCAAGCGCATGCGGCTGGCCTGCAGGCCGCGTTCGACTTCATCGAGCGACATCGTGATATCCAAAACCCCCAACACCTTTTGCAGCTCGCCGTGCGCATGGCAATCCGCCTGCCAGCAACTCGGCTCGTTGTAAATCGGGTTGATGATGCCCAGGGTTTGCTTGTTGCCGGCCGATTGAAAGATGCGCGTGCGTTCGGAGACCGGCACGCGTTCGAGCGGTTGATCCGCGGCATGGCAGGCATAACAGGCTTCCGCTTTTTTATCCAGCATCTTGCCGGCATCGAGCGAATCAGTCGAGAAAATGATCACGCCTTCTTTGTTGAAGATGCGAACCTTTTCGATGCCCTCCTGCCGGCCGATGGTATTGATAATGCGATGCACCGATTCGCGCTGATTCAACAGCATGTCGTATTTCGTGCTGCTCTTGACCGTCTCGCTCAATTGATGCGCGTTGCGCTCCAGCTCGGCAATGAGCTGGCGCTGATGCGCGTTGAGAATGAGATAGGCGAAAATGCCGATGATGACCAACGCCACGCTGCCGACGATGAAGATGAGTTTATAACTGATTTTGGAACGCATGGCCACATCCCGCTTAAGGAATTCCAGCAGTTTCATTCTGCGCTTGCAATTGCGTGCGCACGCCCTCAATCGCGTCGATCACCAGCATGAAATAACGATCCAGCGCGCAATCGGCCTGCAGGCGCAGCACACAAACGCCGCCTTCCGAGCTTGCGCAAAAGGCGCAGACTTTTTCACGCAACACACGAACATAGTCTTCCATCAGCCAACTGTCGACGGATTCCACAGTAGCGATCACCTGTGGCAGGTAAATATCGATCGGACATTTACGGCCCGCCGGCAATCCGCAGCGCACAAAACGATCGCCGTGCATGACGGCATCGAGGCACACCGGACACACGCGGCTGCGAATGGCTTCAGCATATTCTTGCAGATATTCGGCCATGACTCACCTCATCAGTTCTATACATGCAAAACGGAAAAACGTCCGGGCGGCTATCCTTCGGGGTGCAAACGCTCGATTGGCACGATGTACCTTGATAGATTTAATCCCGGCCGGTATGTCATCCAGAAGGGAACTTGTGATGTTGCCGGCATAACGCCGAGTACGTCACAAGATTCGTCTGAATGACACTTCAAGAGAGTACTTCTATCAATCAAAGTAACAGAGCACTGATATGTGCCATTCGCCCCCGCCCGGACGAGGTACTTGCGAACCGTCATTAGTTCAGATGCAACTGAATTTTTCTTGCCAGCAACACGTCCTGTGATTCTTCATGCTCGGGATCTTTGACGCAACAATCCACCGGGCAAACGGAGACGCACTTTTGCTCGTCATAAAATCCTTCGCATTCCGTGCATTTCTCCGGCACGATGAAATAGAGCTCATCCGACAGCGCGCTCAGTTTTTGATTGACATCGATCATTTCGCCTTTGTACTCAATCTGGCTTTTGATCGCAGTTCCGTCCGCAAATGCCCATTTTGTGCCGCCGGCATAAATGGCATTATTCGGGCATTCCGGCTCACAGGCGCCGCAGTTGATGCATTCGGCTGTGATCATGAGAGCCATATCATTTTTCTCCTTTCGAGAGAATTGTTCGTGGTACTATTCTTTATCTGTGGAGGCTTGACAGCGGCAAGCTCATTTATGAAACTTCCAATCCCGGCCGCGGTCAAACCAGAAAAAAATTCTCTTCATCATTCCGCCCACAACACATGCGGACTTTCTTCAACCACTTTGATTTTTTCTTCTGTTTCGGGAAACACCGGCAGATAGCGCGCGGCCACGGCAAAACCCGCAATGCCCAGTGCGACAATCATCGTGGTAACGGCAATCTCCATCCACGAGGGGAAATAACCTGCCTGCGCCCAGCCTTCCATGCCGGTGATGCTGACATTCATGCGATTTAAAATAAATCCCAAAACCACTAACAGCGCCGTAACGAACAGGCCGGTTTGATGCAAACGCACTCTCGGCCGCATGAGCAGAATCATGGGCAACAATACGCCCAGACCCATTTCCGCCCAGTATAACGCTGATTCTATGCCCGGCGTAAACACAAATGACCAGGCATTACGATCGGCCAAATCCTGCACTTTCATTACGGTGTAGATCATCAAAATCACCGCCATCACCCGGCCAAGCTGTGAAAGTATCGGCATCTCAATTTCACGCTTGAAGGCGCGGCTGCTCAGGAACGATTCAAAGATGACCATGGCGCAGCCCACGCCGATGGCCGACACAAAAAAGAACACGGGCAGCAGTGAGGAATACCACAGCGGATGCAGCTTTTCCGGCACGATCAAATACAACGAACCGAGCGAGGATTGATGCAGCGTCGACAACAGCACGCCGATAATCACCAGCGGGATGGTAATGGTGCGCACGATGCGCAGCGGTTTTTCCCAACCCAGTTTTTCGAACAACACCGGACTGAACTCCAGCGCCAGCACGGTGGTGTATAGCATCACGCACCAGGCTACTTCGAACATCACCGAACTCGGATTCCACATGACAATGGCGTGCCAGATGCGATCAGGCCGGCCCAGGTCAAACAGCAAAGCAAAGATCACGAGCAAGTAGCCTAGAAACGCCGTCAACACCGCCGGGCGAATGATGGGCTTGAACGTTTTGATGTTGAAAATGTAAACGATGGCGCACAGCGTAAAACCGCCGGCCGCCAAACCGACACCGCAGAGGATGTCGAAACCGATCCACAATCCCCAGGGGAATTGATCGGTGAGATTTGTCGCCGCGCCCAGGCCTTGCGTGAAGCGCACGAAGGTGGCATAAAGGCCGAGCGCCAGCAGGATCACCAGCACCGCGCGCCAAAATGTGATGTGTGCCAAAAACTTTTTCATAGAGTATTCCGCTCCTGCAAATAATCATTTGTGGAATCACGGGCTATTTGACGAAAACCATTTTCTGCGTAGCCACCAAGGTGTTCTCCAGCCACAGCCGTGAGAAATAGACGCCGCTGGACAGATGCGAAGCCTCAAAACTCACGTGGTGGCTGCCTTTTTCTTGCGCCGCCTCAACCAATGTTGCCACTTCCTGGCCGGCGGCATCGTACACCTTCAGTTTGACCGCACCTTTTTCAAAAATCGTGTAAACAATTTCAGTGCTCGAATTGAAGGAATTGGGATAATTCCGCATCCGGCCGACGGCACGGTGCGATTGATCGGTTTCGGGTATTGTGGCCTTTGATGCGCCGTCGAGGAACGGCGGGCTTTCCAGAATCCAAATCTCAGAAACGACCGCATTGAAAAAGCCCTCAGCAATAAATCTCACCTCAAAACGGTGATCCGTCTGCCAGGTATAGTTTGGGATGTCGAAGGTATAGGTTGACGGAATCGAGGTGATGATGCGATTGTTGTCAATCAATACATTATCTATATAAAGATCTTGAATCGGATTAGCATCCGAGGGTTCTTCATAGTAATAAGTCACTTTAATACGGTACTCGATGTTGGAGCCTTGCTGGTCTTTGCCGGTCAAGCCGAAGTAGCGATAGATCACTTCATCGGGATGCTGGCTGACGGTCTTGTCCGGGGTGGTACCATAAGCGTGGTCGTATCCCTGCCAGCGGTGCGGCTCCATGGGCTTGCGCGCGGTCGCGTCCCAGAGATTGCCGCAGTCGTCATAGTAGGGTGGAATCAGGGATTCCAACGCCCAGCGCGCGTTGATACGGCCGTGGCCCAGGGAATTGTTGTGGCCCTTATCAGTGGAGTAGCTGCTGCTGCCGACTTTGTCAGCCGTGTTTTGCAACACCCAGCGCGTTTCTTCTGCACTGAGATCGGGATAAAACGAACGCACCAGGCCGGCAACACCGGAAGCATAGGCGGTGGCCTGCGAGCTCGAAGCTGCATTGAACCAGTTCCAGGTTTGTCCCAGGAAAGTCGTGTAGGTATAACGTCCCGGCGCAGCCACGGAAATATCAGAGCCTGAAGTCGTTGGCATGGCTTTATTATCATTGTGATCCGAGGCCGTGACCGTGATGAGGTTGCTGTACTCGTCCGAGTAATTCGCCGGGTACCATATCGGCCCGGTGCCGTTACCGCCGACGGCCACTACCAGCGCGTCTTCTTCACCGGCGAACAGAATCGCATCTTCGATTATTTGACTGAACTCCCCATTCGGATCACCCCAGCTCGCGTTGATCACTTTAGCGCTGTTTTGGGCCGCGAACTCGACGCCTTCTGCCGCCGAAGTAGTGGAAGTGTTATTGATACGGATCGGCAGAAAAGTACAGTTGGGCGCCACACCGCGAATACCGACGTTGTTGCCATGAATAGCAGCCATGTTGCCGGTCATGCGCGTGCCGTGGCCGTTTAAGTCCCATGGTTTGTTTGGATCCCCGAAATCGAGGTTGCTCCCGACCAAAATCAAGAAGTTGCTTGCTAATTGTCCGCCATTACTAAAGTCTGGATGAATTGAATCGATTCCCGTGTCGACAATCCCAATTCTGACCGACGCATTACCCTTAGTAATCAGCCACGCTTCTGAAGCATCGATATCGGCGTCCGCAGTTCCGGTGATGGGGCCGCCGGGCGGATTGATGGTTTGGCCGGTGTTGTCCATGCCCCATTGATTGCTGAAATCATCCGCCGGACTCATGAGACGATCAAGTTCAACATAAGCGACTTCGTTTCTCTGCGACATCAGCGGAATGAGATCGAAGGGGTCGGTATTCTTGGGCAAATCCAGTGTATACCATTGCCCAAAATGATGGCGCGCGATCGTGGCGGAGAAATCAGCTGCGAGCTTCTCCATGCTCTCCGGTGTGATGCCTTGCTTAAACTTGACCGCGATCTTGTCTCCGAAATACCGAAGCGTCTTGCCGTCTTGCACTCGAGTAAGAACGGGATATTGCGCATAGAGCCTTTGAGAAAAAGCGGCGGCGAGCACGAGACAAGTCCCGATAAAATACTCTCGATAGACTTTCATTGGAAATCTCCATCAATCGAGTTTCAGCGTTTTGGCGACGCGATATTGCGTGCCGTGTGAATTCACAAGAATCAACTTGATGAAATACACGCCGGCACTCACTTCCTTTTCAAAATGATCTTTGCCATTCCACCTTACTGCATACTCCCCTGGCTGCTGGACGGTATTTGAGATGGTTGTGACCAGTTCACCCGACAGAGCAAAGACCTGAACGACGGTTTCAACCGGTGCGCTCAGCCGATAGCGCATCGAAGCCGAAGAAGAGAATGGATTGGGGAAGCTAGGCGACAATTCAAACGTCTCCGGCACTGCACGCTCTGACGTCTGAGAGCTTACACCTGTTACCAAGCTCTGTGATTTCATATAAACGACGTGCACGGTGTCAGCCCTGATGACGGGGTAATTGATCATGAGAAGATGGCCGTTGCCTTCGGCATCGATGACAAAAGAGGGATAAACCGGTTCGCGCAAGCCGATATCGACGATCAGTTGTGAGTGCCAGTTGTCGTTATCGTCTTTGTATGAATAGTAGATTTCGCCGCTGGCAAAGAAGGCCCATTTCTCCCAAATAACATGTGGCATATCGTTCCGGTCTGTTTGGATGAGTATCGAGATGGGCGCTAGGGATTCGGGCAGCTCTTCCGGCCCTTGCCAGCTTCCATCCGATGAGCGAAAAAAGTAATAGTTCTTGCCGCCCAGGTCTTCGCCTTCCCAGCCGGAGACCGCAACGTGCAAGCCGCTCTTTGAGTCGGTGGCAATGTCAACGAAGCTTTCGCCAAAGTCGTTGCCGGAGAAGGGGACAAAGTCCATCTGCCAGCTTTGACCTTCTTTCTTGATCGCCAAAAAAGTGTTCGCACCGGCAAAGCTCCTATTGACGTATGCGATCACAATGTCGTTTCGTGGCGTTATTACAATCTGCGGATCGGAGCCGGCACCAAATCGGCCGGGATCACTCGGTTCGACGATCTCTTTTTGCCATTGACCGTTTACGTTGTTTGCATAGGCAATTCTGAAAACAGCCGGAGAGACTTCAGTTGCCCATGCCACATGCAAAAAACCAAACCGATCGATGAAGACCGAATGCGGGGAAACGCGAAGCGAATCGACAGCAACAAGCTCAATATGCGTTTCTGATAATGATCTCTGAATGTGATATAAATGTGTTAGACGAAATACGTTGAACTGATCACGTATAAAAATATGGCTCACACTAGTTTGAGCATCACGCACAATAGCTGCAACAACAAGAGAATCGGCAATCACAACGGGTTGACGCCACTCTCCCCCCGCGAGTTTACTCGAAATCTCGATCTTGTCCAGACGTGGACTGCGAATAAGATTGTGCCAGATCGCGTAAAGCGTGCCGTCCTCATCGATCGCAATCGATTGATGAAAGGTTCGATACTCGCCGGTCATGCGAGTCACTGTATCAAACTCTGTTGTCACCCATTGCGCAAATGCAGTTGGCGACCAGAGCCAAAGTAAAGCAACAAGAGCGGCGCGATAATTGACATGCTTGGCCATTTCAGAATCTCTTTTCTTGCCCTGTATTCATACTCCCGACTCTCACTGACGCATCGCCCTTGGTAACCAACCTCGCTTCCGGCGCGTCGATATCAGCGTCCGCAGTTCCGGTGATGGGACCGCCGGGCGGATTGATGGTTTGGCCGGTGTTGTCCAGACCCCATTGATTGCTGAAATCATCCGCAGCAGTGATAACGCCATCGGCCTCGACAAAAGCCGCTTCAGGTCTCGCCAACATTATTGGCACCAGGTCGAGTGGATCAGTGCCCTTGGGCAAATCCAGAGAGTACCATTCACCGAAATGATGGCGAATGATTCGCGCATCAAAGTCGCGCGCAAATTTTTGCCTGCTGTCTTCTGAGAGGCCTTCATTAAACTTCACCAGGATTTTGTCGACCCAGTACCGGATTTCCTTGCCTTCATGCATTCCGGTCAGCACGGGATACTGCGCACGTAGAATCCGGGGTACGCCTGCCAAGAGCATCGTGCAGACAATGAGAATTGCTCTAAAACTCAGTTTCATCTTACGCTTCCTTTTTATAAGAGCAACATCTTCTTGCTAGCGCTCTGCTGTCCGACATGTAATCGATAAATATAAACGCCTCCACTAACTTCGTAGCCGAATCGATCTTTGCCATCCCAGTCTATCACATGGTTTCCAATCCGTTGCAATCCCATGTATAACACTCTTACTTCTTGACCATTGATGTCGAAAATTCTCAGGCTAACTGGTAGAACATTTTCGTTGGTCAACTGATACGTGATTACTGTCCTCAATTTTCCCTGAAGAGATGAACCATGTCCGAAGGGATTGGGATGATTTTGAAATAGAATAAAATGTCGTGGCGTCTGCAGTTTGTTGTTCATAACCGCGGAGCTCACATGATACCTAAAAAGGCCGCTGTCAGACGCGGCATACAGAATATCGCTGTCGCGGCTAGTGGATATTGACCACACGGAAGCCGTTGGCAAGCCCAAGCTGAAGTTTTCCCAATTTGAACCGCCATCAAGCGTGCGCAAAACTCCCCCGGCTCCGCCCTTAGCAACCCATCCTGCAGCGTAAATCATGTTCTTGTTTTTGGACGAAACGCTTGCCTGCCATATTTTATGTGGTAAAAGAACCGGGGCGTGCCATGTCTGCGCTCCGTCAAAACTCACGTATAGCTTACTTCCGCCAAAAACATAAACGGTATCCGGACAGAATGGGTTGAGTAAGATGAAGTTTATGCTTTGGAATGGCTGCCCGATAAGTTGCCACGTTTGCCCCTGGTCCGTACTCTTGTTGAGTTGATTCGCTTTGGTGTAGAGTATGTCGCTGTTGCGAGGATGTATCGCGACCGGTGTTGCTTGATCTCCGCTCGTCTGCGCGGGCGATATGTTTTTCCAGGACAGGCCATGATCGGTGCTCTTGAGCGTGCGCACTTCTTCTACGGGATCGAGGTTGCAGTAAACAATGTTGCTGCGGAACGGATCGATTGAAAAATAGGTGAAGCCAAATCCCGGGGGCACGGGTATCTCGAACCACGTGCTGCCGCCATCTTCACTCTTGAGAGCGCCATCACTGAAAAAACCGGCGTAAAGGTTCCGGGTGTTGATGGGGTCAATGGCAATCGAGGTGACGCGCCGGTTTCTGACCGGCAGCGGCTGCCATGTCATGCCACCGTCATAACTCTTATAAATCGCTGTGGTATCGGTTTCCCGCCACAAACCGGCGTAGATGATATTGTCGTCTTGCGGATCGACGACCACCAGCTCCACTTCCTGCCCGCCAAATGCGAGTAACTGCCATTTGCCGTCTTGTGCGCGAAGATCATTCATCAAACAAACAAAAATGGCTGCAAACGCTATTGTGAGAGCATACCGGCGGCGCAATGTTTTGAACTGACGGTCCATGATCACATCTCTATATCTTGCTTATTCTCCCCTCCAACAGCAATTGCCCGGTCGCCAGTTACCGGCGAAATCTCAGCCGGCAGGCTTGCTGTTATCGCGTTCTTCCATTTCCTTCAACTTCGCATGCAGCCGGCCGACTTCGTCGCGGCGGTTGATGATCCACCACAAACCGTACAGCGCAGTGCCGCCCACGGCCACGATATTCGGAATTTTCGAAAGCGCGTTCCAGGTCAACATCGGCAACGGCTGATCGGGCAAATTGCTGGGGAAACCGAGTTTTTCGAAGGGCACGGCCGACAGGAAAAATACCGAAGTGCCGCCCGCTTCGTTCAGGCCGTAAATGTGATTGACATACTTTTCCGGTTCGTCCCGCAAGCGTTTTTGCGCTTCGGCGATCAGTTCGTCGCGGTCGCCGAAAATCGTTGCGCCCGTCGGGCAGATTTCCGCACAGGCGGTCTGCAGGCCCTGCGCCAGGCGTTCATGGCAAAAAATACACTTGCGCACGCGCGGCGCGGTTCGGTTCCAGGTGTAGGTCGGCACTTGAAACGGGCAGGCTTGCATGCAGTAACGGCAGCCGATGCACTTGCTTTCGTCGTACAGCACCGGCCCAAATTCGGTTTTGGTAAATGCGCCGACCGGGCACACCGAGGCGCACGTGGGCTCCTCGCAATGCATGCACAAACGCCGCACATACGTGTCATTGCCATAATCCTGCACCACGGTATAGGCATTGGCGTTCAGCTTCACTTCTTCGCCTTCGGGCAAGCCGTTTTGTTCTTTGCAGGCATCCCGGCACAAACCGCAACCAACACACAGTGTAATATCAATCAGCATCGCTTTGCGCGCCATAACACATCTCCTTTCGCGGGATCGAGCGGAGGCTAACATGAAAAAACTTTATTCAACCAAGATCGATGAACTTTCAGCGGCATACGTCATCGCTAACAAAGGCAATAGCTATGCCCGTGAACCTTGCTTTTGCCTTATTGTTTTACTTGAAGTTGGCGCAGCACAGGCAAAGAATTATTTTCGAATTTGGGAATCAGAAGCGAGGTTTTTGCAATGTTGCAAATGGGGTGAGTAGCGTTCGAAAACGCTTTATTTTTGATGATGTTCCCGCAACGGCCTGGCCCTTGCATTAAAAAGCTTGAGAGTTCACGCAAAAAATTGCCCGGAGGGTATGCACTGAATGGGCATGATGGGTATTAGGCTTCTACACGCTGGAGGGCATTTGCACCGCAACATGCTCAGAGGAAGAATGCTCGTCGCACAAGCGAAAATTCAACAGCTTTTCTTGAAACAAGGGCTCAACATGAAATCTCCTCTCTTCGTTTTTCTCCTAATGCAAGTGAGCTTGGGATTCTCTCAGGAACGTAGATTATCCGTCATCGGTGAAGCCGAAGTCACAGAAGTTGCCAATCAAGCCCAGTTTACTTTTGTTGTCACAAAGAGCGGGCGAGACCTGCGTACTGCGTTCGTAGAGGCGCAGACACTCCTGTCAACCATTTACATCGACCTTCAGTCAATTGGACTTGACAGTGCTGCCCTACGGCAATCGAAAGTCCGAGTCGATGAAAAGGACCTCACCTGGTTTACATCAAAAAAATAGAAGCAGTGTTAAGAACCACCGTGATCATCAATAATCTCGATTTATTGGAAGGAGTTCTTGAAATTCTTGGTAAATATGAAATCGAGGATCTTTCTGGAATTGATTTCACGCTTAAGGACCAGAAGGCTTTGAAACAGAAAGCCTATGTTGCGGCATTGGAGGATGCAAGACGGAATGCCGCCGCAATTACGCAATCATCCGGACTTACTCTTGGCGAGATCCAACGAATCGAGGAAGAAGCGGGGCTGCCCTCGAATAGCTTTCTCGCGGAGGAAATGGCATACCGTCTTCGTCAACAGGCTTATCGAGTCAGCTTCTTCCCTGAACAAATTTCTCTCTCAAAAAAGCTTAAAGTGACGTTTGCGATAAACTAGTTTGCTTGATATGCGAGATTCACCGCTGAAAAGATGGAAGTGGATAAAATGTTACTGGAGAATAATCAAACCAAGAACGGAATTTGTCACGGCAACCTTTCTCGCCATTTTTGCGGATTTCGGGAGTTATGAAAGACAGAGTAGATAGTCACCGTGCAATTGACATACTCGTAGAAGATTGAGTAAGGAAAACGTCGCACGAGTCGCCTTGATGAACAACGGCATAAAGCTCCGGCGCACGACAGATGGCATGAATACAGGCATCGATACAACTTAAGAACTCTTCTCCCAATCCGGCGCGCCGTTCTTCATACCAGGTATAGGCTTCAATGATGTCAAACTCGACCTCTGGAGCTATAATCAACTTAACGGCCATAGCGGCTGCGAACCCTTTGCTTGACCTCTTCCCAGGATAAACCGTACGCCGAATTATTTTGTAGATTGGTTTTTCGCCGTGCCAATTCTTGCACTTGCCAATCATGGATTGGTATTACCTCAGGAGTAGCGGCAAGATCATCCCAGAGATCTTCAACCAATTGAAGTTTCTCCGCGGGGCTTAGATCAAATACTGAGGTAGAGCTCATATTCATTCCGCCTTTGACTGAAACAAAGTATCGAATCATTTGCAGCCAAAACTAGGAAAAACTTCCAAAAAGGCAAGCACTTCTTCGTCGCCCCAATAGCATATTGGCCCATTTGAATTTGTACTTTTCTATACAGCCGTTGCATTAAAACTTGAGAATTCAAATTAGGGCCCCGGGGCGGTATTCCCGTTAGCGCCATTGCGCTCAATGATACGGCGGAAAAACGCGCTGGGCTTCACTCTCGATCACCGCGTCGGTATCCGAAATTGGGGTTTCTTTGTCCGACGAAATAACCCAAATGGTGTAGATTCCCAAAGCCGTTCCCAATGGAATATTGCAGAGATTCACATAACCGAGAATCAACACCAATGTTTTCGCCCACGATTGCTGCATCAGCAGCCCGGCCCCGCCAATCAAGCTCGGAATCGAGGTCAGCGTGAACAACGCCGCGAGGATCGCGCCGAAGCCGGAGATGCTAAACGGCAGCAGGCTCTTGGGCGCAAAGCCAGGCCCGGTCAGAGCATTGATAAATCCGGCGGCGACAATCAAACCCAGCACGCCAAAGGCGAGATAAGACAGGCCGAGTGTTTTGATGTGATTTTTCATGAGAGCATCGCCTCCTTCAAGCAAGCGCTTCAAAATGGCAGGTGAAGTGGCGCAAAAATTTCGGCTGATAGGTCAGACGATAACCGGGAATCTTGTAACGATTGCGCCAAACATCATCCAAAACTTCGATAACATAGTCGAAATGGCTTTGGGTATAAACACGCCGCGGAAACGCCAGACGCACAAGTTCGAGCGGCGCAGGAATCTCTTTGCCCTGGCGATCAACTTTGCCGAACATCACACTACCCAACTCAACGCTGCGAATGCCGCCCTCGAGATAAAGTGCATTGACTAACCCGATGCCGGGGAATTGCGCCGGCGGAACATGCGGCAGCGCAGCTTTTGCGTCGAGAAAAACGGCGTGCCCGCCCACCGGACGCACAAACGGGATGCCGCGCTCGAGCAATTTTCGTCCCATATATTCGACCGTGGCGTGGCGATAGACTTGATAATCATAATTGAGCGCTTCCCTCAAACCAACGGCAATCACTTCCAAATCCCGGCCGGCCAAACCGCCATAGGTCGGAAAGCCTTCCCGCAGGATCAACGCGTTGCGAAAATCCTCGGCCCAGGCGTCGTCATTGCAAATGAGAAACCCGCCGATGTTGGCCAGACCGTCCTTCTTGCAGCTCATGGTGGCCGCATCGGCGTATGAAAACATCTCTTGCGCAATCTCCAACAAGGTTTTATCGCGATAGCCTGCTTCACGCTCATGAATAAAGTACGCGTTTTCAGCAAAACGGCAGGCATCGATAACTAGGGGAATGTTGTGTTTTTGCAAAACCTGTTTGACGGCGCGCACATTCGCCATAGACACCGGCTGGCCGCCGCCGGTGTTGTTGGTCACCGTCATCATGCAAAAAGGAATGCGCGCCGCGCTGAACTCTGCAATAACCATCTCCAGCTTGTCAACATCCATGTTGCCCTTGAACGGCGCTTCGAGCGAGGTGTCGAATCCTTCCCGGCACAGCAAATCGAGCGCGCGCGCGCCAACAAATTCGATGTTCGCTCGCGTCGTGTCAAAATGACTATTGTTGGGAATGACGTCGCCGGGCTGCAAGCGCGTCTGCGCCAAAATGCCTTCAGCCGCGCGGCCTTGATGCGTGGGAAAAACATGCTTGATGCCGGTAATCTCCTTT